>JAAFHV010000159.1 GCA_013297655.1 Myxococcales bacterium
GACCTCCAGGAAACTTCGGCTTCGCGCGGGGATCGGCGCCCTCGTCCTTCCGCTCGCGCTCTCGTGGGTCGCTTCGGCGCGCGCAGACAGCGCCGCCGTTCGTACCGCGCAGTCCGAGGTCGCCACCGTCGACCACGAGACCGGCAGCGTTCAACAGGCGGTCGAGCGGTCGAAGGCGCAGCGCTTGTCGGCCGAGCAGCGGCTCGCGAACGGCGAGCTCCTCTTCCGCTCCAAGGACTACCAACGCGCTACGGTCGTGTTCGGCGAGATCCTCGAGGAGTTCCCCGACACCGCCTCGTTCCCGGACGCCCTCTGGCTCCGCGGCGAGACGTTCTATTCGGCGAAAGAGTATCTCTCCGCGCGACGCGACTATCGGCTCGTGGTTCAGCGCGGTAGCGAGCCGCGCTTCCAGCCCTACTTCGGCAAGGCCCTCGCGCGACTCGTCGACGTGTCGCTCCGCACGAACGACCTCGCCGGTCTCGACGAGGTCTTCGCGAAGCTGAACATGGTGCCGCCCGCTCAGGTCGACGCCGCGCTCCTCTACGCGAAGGGCAAGGCGTACTACGCGAAGAAGGACTACGCGAACGCGACCCAGGCGCTCCAGTCGGTCGGCACGGGCAACCCGTACTCGCACCAGGCCCGCTATTTTCTCGGTCTCGTGCAAATGCGCACCGCCTCGCAGCCGGTCGCGACCACCCCCGGCGGGCGTGTGCCGCCGAAGAGCTACAAGGCCGCGATCGACGCGTTTCGCCAAGTGGCCGAGCTGCCCCCGGACAGCGAAGAGCACCGTCACGTGATCGACCTCTCGTGGATGGCGATCGGTCGCCTCTTTTACGAGATGGAGAACTACCAGCAGGCGAGCGAGGCCTACGCCAAGGTTGGCCGTGGCTCTCCCGAGTTCGACACGATGCTCTACGAGCTCGCGTGGGTGTATGTGCGCCTCGGCGACGTGCAGCGCGCCGAGCGTGCCCTCGAGGTGCTCCAGGTTTCCGATCCGGGCTCGCCCCTCGTCGGTGACGGCACCCTCCTTCGCGCCGATTTGCTCTTGCGCGCCGGCTCGTTCGACAAGTCGCTCGAGCTCTACCAGGGCGTGCGCGACCAATTCGAGCCGATGCGCGCGAAGGTCGAGGCGTTCCTCGACACCACGAAAGACTCGCGCAAGTTCTACGAGCGGCTCGCCGCGCAGCAGCTCGACGTGCTCGACCAAAACGACGAGATCCCGCCGCTCGCGGTGCGGTGGGCGCGCGAGGCCGAGGACGGACCGAGCGCGTTCCGCGTCATCGACGACGTGAACCAGTGCAAGACGCTCATTCGCGAGTCGTACGTCCTCATCGATCGCCTCTTCGCGATCTTGGGCGCGTCGAACCGCGTGCGCGCGTTCCCGGAGATTTCTGCGGGTGAAGAGCAGGCCCTCGGCCTCTTGAACCGCATCTCGCGCGCGCGCCTCGCGATCGCAAAAGAGCTCGATTCGGAGGAGCCGAGCAATCTCTCTGGCGAGATCGGCGAGGTCCGCAACCAGCGTCGTCTGTTGATGGCGATGATGAGCGGCCTGCCGACCACGTCCGGCGAGTTCGCCGAGCGCGACTACGACGGCCAGCGCCAATGGAACAAGCTCTCCCAAGAGCTCACCCGTCGCGGCGTCGAGGTCGACTACCTGCAAGCCACGGTGAACGGTCTTCGCCGCGTGCTCAAGGAAGACGCGCAGCGTGGCGTCACGCGCGACGCGTCGTCGGCGAAGCGCTTCGCGGACGAGCTCGAGTCGAACGAGCGCGAGCTCAAGAAGCGCCGCGAAGAAGTCGCGGAGCTTCGGCGCATGATCGAAGCGGGCCGTCTGCAAGTTGGCCTCGGCGACGCGCGCTACCAGAACGACGCGCTCGCGCGGCAGCAGTTCCGCGACCTCCTCGACCGTGAGCTCGCGCTCGCGGGGCAGGGGCAAGCCGGGCCCGCTGCGGCCGCGCTCTCGGCGCAGTCGCGGCCGGTGCTCGCGCAAGCACGGCAGACCGAAGATCGGCTCACAGCGGCCTTCGCCGCGCTCGAGGCGCAAGTCGCGCAGCGGGTCGGCGCGCTCAAGGAAAAGATCGACGCCGAGCGCACGAAGATCAACGGCTACAACATGCAGCTCGCGGTCCTCGACACCGAGGCGCAGGACCTCGTCGGCCTCGTCGCGAAGCGCAACTTCGAGATCGTGCGCGACAAGCTCCGCAACATCGTGCTCCGCGCCGACGTGGGCATCACCGAGCAGGCCTGGGAGGTCCGCGAAGAGGAGCTGGAGCGCGTTCATACGCTTCAGACCGAGCGCGCCAAGCAGGAGACCTTGCTCGACGAGGAGCTCCGCGAGGTGCTCGACGACTCGGGAGACGCGCAGGGCAAGCCGCTCAAGTAACCGCACACGCGCCGCGCGAAGCACCGAGGCACGCACGCCTCGACGACTTCGACCGCGGCGCCGTCGTGGGCCCGATGGCCCGCCACTTTGGTTTCGGACGTGGGGACACGACCATGAAGAATTTCTTTAAACGATCGACGATCGGCCTCCTGACCCTCGGGACCTTCGCGCTTTACGTGCAGTCCGGGTCGGCGCAGCCTGCAGCCGCGGGCAAAGACGCGGGCGCGGCTCCCGCGAAGGACGCCGGCGCTACGTCGACCGCGGCGTCGGACGCAGGAGCCACGAAGGCCGAGGCCGACGCGGGCAGCCCCGCCACCGGTGCACCGGACCAAATCCAAGGGATGCAGACGGCCCCCACGCAGGCTCCGTCGGCCCACAAGGCCGCGCCGCCGCCGCCGCCGCCCACGCCGCAGCAGCTCGCCGCCCTCGAGCAGATGCGCGGACAGATGACGGTCTACGAGAAGGGCGCGAAGGACTACCGCGACGCCGTCACGTCGATCATCCGCCTCCACTACGAGACCAAGAAGAAAGAGATCTTGGCGGGTCTCGACGGCGAGATCGTGATCGAAAAAGCGGAGCTCCGGAAGGCACGCGAGAACGCGATCAAGCGCCTCCAGGAGTTCATCGAGCGCTACCAGGGGGCGCGCGCGCAACCCGAAGCCACCCCCGACGCGATGTACCGCCTCGCCGCCCTCTACGAAGAGCGTGCGCGCTCGGAAGACGCGACCGAGCCGCTCGAGATCGGCCTCAAAGACGCGGTCGCGCTCTACAAGCGAATCATCAACGAGTTCCCGAAATACCGTGAGCTTGCGGGGGTTTACTACTTCCTCGGGCACGCCTACGTGGACTCCGGTCGCACCGACGAGGGCCAGCAAGTTTGGCGCTCGCTCGTGTGCCACGACAAGTACCCGTACCCGACGCCCCCGGACCCCAAGCACCCCGACCGCGACAGCATCAACCCGATGCCGCAAGACCACGACGAGACCTACTGGTCGGCGTGGCGCAACACGAACCGCGAGCCGAAGAGCCTGAAGCGCGGCGGCGCCGACACGAAGTACATCGAGGTCTTCCCCGCCGGGTGCGAGTACCTCCCGCAGCCGAACGTGCTCCCCGGGGACGACCCGAAGTACGTCGCCGAAATCTGGTGGCAGATCGGAAACTGGGAGTTCGATCAGCTCGACCAGGGCTCCGGCTACGTGCGCGACGAAGCGGCGAGCGTGTACGGCTACAACCGTGCGGCGAGCGCCTACACGCGGGCGATGAAGTACAAGAAGCCGCCGCTCTACGGCGTGTCGCTCTACAAGTACGCGTGGACGCTCTTCAAGCAGCAGCGGTACGAGCAGGCGACGAAGGAGTTCGTGAAGCTCCTCAACTACACCGACGAGGAGCAGAAGCGCACCGGTGACACGGGCGCCGACTTCCGCGGCGAGGCGTACACGTACATCGCCGGCTCGCTCACCAACGTCGACTTCGAGGGGCCCGGCCCCGACGAGCCGTACATCCAGCGCCCGGACATCGTCGACACCGAGCCGCGGCCCGAGGTCGCCGAGAAGAAGCTCCACGTCGCGGTCGACCGCGTGAAGGATCCCGCGCTCATCCCGCAGGACAAGCCCTGGACGATCGAGATCTACCGCGCGCTCGCGAGCGAGTTCCGGAGCCTCAACCAATTCAACAACGCGATCGAAGTCTACCAGGCCATGCTCCAGAAATGGCCCATGGACCCCACCGCGCCGGACGTCCAGAACGGCCTCGCCGAGACCTACGACCAGCTCGCGCTCAGCAAAAAGCAGGGCACCCCCGAGCACGAGGCCGCGTCGCAAAAGGCGCTCGAGGCCCGCACCGCGCTCGCGAACTACGTCGGCAACAAGCCTTGGGTCGACGCGAACAAGGACAACCCCGCCGCGATCCAGAACGCCGAGCGGCTCGTCCGTGGTGGCCTTCGTCAGGCCGCGGCGCAGCACACGAACAACGGCAAGGGCGCCCTCGTCGGCGCGCAGGAGACCACCGACGCCGGTCGCCAGCTCGACCTCCTCACCCGCGCGCACGCCGAGTACAAGCTCGCCGCTATCGGCTGGGACGGCTACCTGAAGCAGGACGAGAACGCCCCCGACGCCTACGAGAGCCGTTACTGGCTCTCGGACGCTCGCCACCAGGAGGTTCGTATCCAGGTGGTCTTGAACAAGCTCCAGAAGGACAAGTACCCCGAGCCCACACGGAAGCAGATCGACGACGCGCTCGCGTCCGCGATCGAGGTCCGTGACTCGAACGAGGACGACAAGTACCTCGACAACGCGGCCTTCTTCGTCGTCGACGTGAGCGACGTGGATCGCGACATCGCGTACCACCGCGCCGAAGAGTCGAAGGGAAGCCAAGGCGTGCCTCGTCGCGACGAGGTCAAGTTCGACGGCCCCGATCCGGGCACGCGCAAGGTCGTGGCCGACCCCGTTCCGCCGGTGGTTCAGCAGAGCATCCAGGCCCGCGACGACTATGTCGCGCGTGTGCCGGCGAACCTCGACCCGCAGAAGCGCGCCAACGACTACGGCTTTTACGCGGGGGAGACCTACTTCCTGTACGGCCAGTTCGAGCTCGCGCGTGCGCGCTTCGAGCCCATCTACAAGGAGCACTGCGGCAAGGACGAGTTCGGCTACCGCGCGTGGGAAAAGCTCATCACCATGAGCAACCTCACCCGCGACTCCAAGCGCTCGACCGAGCTCGCCGAGGCCGAGAAGGCCAAGTCGTGCGCGGTGAACGAGTCCCAGATCTCGGCCGGCAAGCTCATCGTGAACCCGACCTTGCAAGAGGCCGCGTTCGTGCGCGCACGTCAGAAGTTCGACGAGGCGCAAAAGGCTCCTCCCGGACCTGCGCGCGACAAGCTCTGGCGCGAAGCGGCGGGCATGTACGAGGCCGCCCTCGTCGCCGCCCCCGGCCGCGACGAAGCGCCGGAAGCCGCGATGAACGCCGCCTACGCCTACAAACAGGTCGGCGAGTTCAACAAGGCGATCGAGCTCTACAACAAGTTCATCGCCGAGTACGGGAGCGACGATCGCCTCGACAAGCTGCAAAAGGGCGACGCAAAAGCGAAGACGGCGCCAGATCCCAAGAAGTACGCGGAACGCTTGAAGTATTTGGACGACGCGTACGGCGCGCTCGGCACCACGTACTACTCGTTCTTCAACTACCAGCGCGCCGCGGAGACCTACGAGAAGGTCGCCAACAACGAGCGCTTCGAGGCCGACAAGCGCAAGATCGCGGCGAAGAACGCGATGATCCTCTACGCGAGCATGGGCCAGCGCGAGAAGATGAACACGATGCACGGCAAGTTCATGAAGCTTGCCCCTTCGCCCGAAGAGAAGGCCAACGCGGACTACCTCCTCGCGGACTTCGACCACAAACAGTGGAACGCGCAGGGCGCGGACACGGGCTCGAACCGTCAGTTCCGTCTCGACGCGGAGACCGCGTTGTCGCGTTACTTCCAGACCTACCGAACCAGCGCCCCCGCGCTGAAGTACGTGGTGGAGTCGGCGCACTCCGTCGCGGCGATGATGAAAGCGAGCGGCGAGCCCGGTCGGGATCGTTGGCTGAAGAGCGTGGTCGCCGCCTGGGAGGACATGCGCTCCAAGGGTGGCAACGGCAAAGACGGCAAGCCGGAGGCGCTCTCGCCCCCGTTCGTCGACTACGTCGCCGAGGCCGAGTTCGAGATGATCGACACGCAGATCAAGCGTGACTACGAGATCGACGCGAAGCACAAGTATACGGGCGCGGTCGCCGACATCGTGGGCGACGGCAAGGGCAAGAAGGGCCGCTACCAGGCGAACGCCGCCGAGGCGGACAAGTGGGACCAGCAGCTCGACAAGCTCGTACAGAAGTACCCGTCGGCCGACTGGCTCCCCGCGATGGTCGCGCGTCAGGGCTCGCTCTTCGACACGCTTCGCACCGGCCTCTTCAACCTCGTGCCTCCTGCGCTCAAGTACTTCACGCCGCAGCAAGAAGCGCAGATCAAGATGCTCGAGAACAGCGGTCGCCCCGAGCTCGAGGACAAAGCGGCCGAGCTCCGCGACACCGTGAAAGAGGGCTGGCGCACCAAGAAAGAGAAGGAGCTCAACGGCTCCGACGAGGTCATGGTTCGCCGCTACGCCACCGCGGTGGCTCTCGCGCGCAAGTTCAACGTGCGTAACGCCGCCATCCAGCGCGCGACGGCGCGCCTCGCGTACTTCACCGACATCATCGGCGAAGCGAAGATGCGTCAGTACGTGACGAACACGACCGACCCCACGGACAAGACGAAGAAGCTCTCGTACACCGACGGCCAATACGTCCAGACCCGCTCGGGTCAAACGGCGGTGCCGCCGCCCTCGGGTGCATCGTCGCCGCTCCCCGCGGCGCCGTGAGCGCTCCCCGTTAGCTTAGGGCCCCGCCGCGGGGTGGGGCCCGCAGCTCTTTTGCTCGTGTTGTCTGCCTCGTGCCTGCAAGGAACGCCATGACCTCTCGTTTTCCGCGCACCGTCCGCTCTGTCCTTCGCTCCTCCCTCGGGGTCGTGGGTCTTCTCGTCGGTGCGGGCCTCGCTGGCTCGGTGGCGGTCGCGTGTGGCGACAACCCGCCCGTGAACTACCCGCTCGGCGGCGACGGCGGCGCCGGCAGCGCAGTGACCGACAAGAACGGCGCGCAAGTCGGCATCAACGACGGCGCGGGCACCTCCGGCCTCTCGGGGGCGGCGAAAGACGCGTACGACCGCGGCTTCCGCGCCTGGATGGAAGGCGATCTCGAGGGCGCGAAGAAAGGCTTCACCGAGGCCTCGGCCGCCGATCCGAAGGCCGCCTCGCCGCATTATTCCCTCGGCGTCGTGCTCGAACGGCTCGGCGACTACTCGGGCGCGCAGGCCGAGTACCGTGCCGCGTTCACCCTCAAGCCCGACCACGAGATCGCGATCGGCGCGTACGCCTTGGCGCTCGCGGCTTCGGGTCACCTCGGCGAGGCCGACGGCTTCCTGACCGAGAAGAAAGCGAAGATGCCGGAGTCGGCGCGCATCACGTCGTACCTCGCCGAGGTGAAGTCGATGCAGAAGGACCACGGTACGGCGCAGCAGCTCGCGCAAGACGCGCTCCGCATGAACCCGGACCTCAAAGAGGCGATGGTCACCATCGCCCGCGATCACTACCGCGCGCGCAAAATGGAGCTCGCGAAGTACGCTCTCACCGCGATCCTCGACGGGTTCGACATCGGTACGGACCACGCGACCCCTCCGCGCGACAAGGAAAACGGCGAGGCCCACCTCATTCGTGGCCTCATCTGGCGCGAGAGCGGCCGCCGCGCAGCCGCCGTGGCCGACTTCGAGGCCGCCTACGCGAAGCGACCCGACCTCGTCGAGAGCGCCATCCAGCTCGGCGCGATCAAGCTCGAAGCGGGCAACGCGCAAGAGGCGCTCCCGGTCCTCGAGCGGGCCGTCAAGCTCGCCCCGAAGAGCGCTCCGGCGCGCCTCAACCTCGGCGACGGCTACCGCCTCATGGGGCGCCCGGCAGACGCGAAGCGCGAGCTCGAGCAGTCGCTCGCCCTCGACTCCACGCTCGCGATCGCCCACTACAACCTCGGGCTCCTTTACCTCGTCGCGGCAAGCGTTCCGGGCATGAACGCGAGCGAGCAGGCCTCACAATCCATCAAAGAATTCGAGACTTACAAGACGATGCGCGGCGCCAAGGTCGAAAAGGGCGACGACGTCGACGAGCTCTTGAACCGCGCGAAGGTGAAGCAGGCGGAGCTCAAGCAGGCGCAGGCGGCCCCGCCCCCCGCGGCCACTCCGGCGACCCCTGCTGCCGGCGACGCGGGCGCGGCAAAACCTGCCGCGCCGGCCAAAGACGGCGGCAAGTAGGTCGCGTTCGAGCGGCGCGGGTTGTTGGGCGTGGAAACGCGGCGCACAATGTTGGTTTCGAGGAGCGTGACATGAACAAGATCCTTTTCGCGGCGGCTCTCGGTCTCGGTCTCTTGGCGTTCGCCCCTTCTGCCAGCGCGCAGGGCAAGGGCGTCATCACCATCAACGAGGTCACGATCGTCGGCCGCGTGCAGAAGCCGGTCGCCTCCGTCGACGTGAGCAAGATCCAGGCGAAGCTCACCCTCGCCGAGCTCCGTCAGCCGTTCCTCGATCGCATCGAGGAAGCGGCGCAGCGCGATCCGTTCTGAGCGCACGACTGGCGAGCGGCCCTCCGGTGACGCAGAATGTGACTCCGAGGAGCGTGCAGTATGAAACGATCTCTCTTGGTGGTCGGTCTCGTGATGGGCGTCGTTGGCCTCTCCAACCCGGCGAGCGCGGACGAGAAGGGGCCGATCACGACCCGCGTCGTGGAGATCGTCGGCCGCGTGCAGAGGCCGGTCGCTTCCGTCGAGGTCAGCAAGGCCCGCGCGAAGGTCGTGCTCACGGAGCTCCGACAGCCGTTCATCGCCCGCACCGAAGAGGCGACCCAGCACGATCCGTTCTGAACGGGCTATCGGGTAGCGTCCACGTTCGGCGGGACGGCGCGGCGTGATCGTCCCCATCGTGTCAGCGTTGTGCGCGATCGCGTGTGTGGCCGCGAGCGCGCGCCGGCTGCTGATCGTTCATCATGCGACGGAGCACGATCTCGAGGGCCTCGTGGTCGCGCTTCGTGGTGACGCGGGGGCGCGTCGCGGCGCCGTCGTTTCTCGGGCCCTCGCGGGGGAGGAGGGGTGGGAAGGGGCTGTCGCGCGCGCGATTGCGATGGAGACCCCGAACGTGCGCGTCGCCGAGATCAACGAGCAGCTTACGGAGCTCGATTTCCAGCTCTCACGCTGGTCGCGTGTCCCGCGTGTGTGCGCGAGCCTGTCGTCGAGCGCGGGCTTCTTGCTCGCCGCGGTCCTCCTGCGCGAGGGCCTCTCCGATCCGAGCGCCCTCTCCGGCGACGTGGGCGAGCTCGTGACTTCGGGCCTCGTGGGGCAGGCTCTCACCGTCGTGGGCCTCGGCCTCGCGGGCGCGGTCGCGTGCGCTGCCCTTAAGGCGCGCGCCGATCGTGCCGCACGAGACGGCTCTCGCGCCGCCGACGAGCTCGTCGACCGTCTCGAGGAGCTCGCCGCGAGGGCGCGTGGAGCGTCGGCGGGCTCGCGTGCGGGCGTCGCCGAGGGCAATTCAGAAGACGCGGACGAAGCGGACGAAGCGGACGCGGTCGAGGCCTAGGGAACGCGAGCCGGGCCGAGCTCCCTCTTTCGTCGCGTCTCGTGGGTCATCCCCGTGGCGGCAGCACCCGGTCGAGCGTGTTGGCCCACGCGCGGAGCACACGTTTTCGTCGTGCTCCGTCGTCGCGCATGAGGTTCGCGAGGCCGAGGCCGCGCAGGAGATCGAGCGTGCCTTGCACGGCTTCACGTGTGCCCGCGTCGGTCTCCGTAACGTCGAGGAGCTCGAGCGCGAGCTTGTGGGCCTCTTTGCCCACGTGGGCCTCGAGCGGCACGATCACGGCGCGAAGGTTCGCGTCCGCGACGGCGCCGACCCACACTTGCACCGCGGCGAGGAAGAGCGGACCGAGGTAAAACTCCGACAGCAGCTCGAGCACCGCGAGGGTGCGTCGTGGCCCGGGGATCCCCGCTTTTTTCTCGCGGATCTCGGCCGCTCGCACTTGGCTCATATGGAGCACCGCCGCGGTCACGAGCTCGTCGCGGGTACGAAAGTGGTGCTGCGAAGCGCCGCGAGACACACCCGCCCGCTCCGCGATGAGCCCCATCGTCGCCGCGGACCAACCGACCTCGGTGACCGTCGCGATCGCGGCCTCGACGAGGCGTTTGCGGGTGAGCGCGCTCCGCTCTTGAGGCTTTCGTTTGCCTTGCGTCTTCGCGCGGGTCGTCGCCGGTGCTCGCTCGGTCATCGCCGAAACGAAGGGTTCCGCGCCGGCCGATGCCGCGCAAGAAAAACAAGCAGGGCTGCTGGAAACAGCGCTCGGTGGGTTGCTCCGGGGGCGCGTCCATCACGCCCCGACCACGCTCCATCGGTTGGCACATGGCACATCGCCTCGCGCGCCCGCCTTGCGAAAATCGTACAATTTAGCGGGAATTTGCCAAAATTCGTTCTTGGCTCAGGCGTTGCAAAAACGAGCATCCATGAAGACGCTCTCCTTGCTCGCCCTCGTTCTCCCGGTGGTCGTCGCGCTAACGGGTTGTTCGTCCGACACGACCGGGGGAGGGACTTCGCTCCTCGCGGGCTCCGGCCAAACGCTCGTGACCGGATCGATCGAGCGTGAGAAGAAGCCCACGTCGTTCAACGATGACGTCGCCATCGCCGCAGACGCGCACGTCGTGATCGCGCTCCGCACCTACCGCGGCGCAGACGCAGAGGCCCCGCTCTTCGTCGAGGTCGACCGCCCGTTCCATGGGTTCCCGATCGACTTTTCGATCGCCGGTGACGGGCAGGCCGCGTTTGCGAACCGCGCCGAGCTGCTCGTCGAGGCCATCGTCTACAACCACGCCGGTCGCGATCAGGCCGTGGGCGACATGGGCAACGAAGAGCGCGCCTCCGTCGCACGCGAAGGCGAGCACCTCGCGCTTCGTGTCTCAGGACTGGAACAGTGTGGCAAGCCGGGCGCTGGCGGCTTCTGCGTGGGCAGCGAGTTCCCGTGATGTGAAGGGGCGCGACGACGACCCGCGCGGCTGCGGGATCAGTTCTCTTGTTCGACGGTGGTCGCGCCGGTCGTGCGATCGATGCTCACGGTGACGGCGATGTCGCCCCACACGCGCGTGGCGGTGAGGCTCGAGACGTTGCCCGCGGAAGAGAGCGCGCGGCCAGCGTCGGTGGCGAGGATCTGCGACGAACGAAGGTAAACCTCGAGCTCCGCGTAGAGGCCGGCCTGCGCCGCCATCGTGACGGTGTCGCGCACCATCAGGTGCCCCGAGAGCTCACGGAAGGCGCGCTCGTCGTAGACGAACGGCACGATTTGCGAAGTGGTCGCGCTCGTCGCTTCGACCGCGATCGTGGAGCGCACGCCCGCCTTCTCGATCACGAAGTGCCACAGCGGTCGCCCGCCCTGTGTCATCCCGCTCGCGATGATGGTCGCCCCCGCGTGGCCGAGCGACGCGAGCTGCGCCTGGAAGCGAGCGACGTGGCTCGTGTCGAGGAACTGCGGGCGGCTCACGAAGCGCTCGAGGGTGACCGCCGACGACGTGAGTGAAAACTCGGCCGATCCGCCGCGCGGAAAGGCAGCGAGGGCCACGGTGCGCCCGTTGCTGGTGCTCTGCGTGAGGATCGACGTGTCGTAGGTGACGCCGGTCTTCGCGAGCACGTCCGCTTCGATCCGCGTCTCCGCTTTGCGCGTGTCGGCGGGGGGCGGGGGCTCCTCGTTTTGGCAGGTCTGCACCTCGCGGTAGCGACCGCATTCGCCGAAGTCGCTGCCGTTCGCGCGGGTGATGCGCTGCACGCACGTGCGCACCGCGGACGCGCAGGTCGTGGGCCACGCTTGTTCGATCGTCTTCGTGGTGAGCCCGAGCTTGCGAAGCCCGAGCACTGGGCGCGCTTGCGTCTTGGCAGGGCCAGCGGCGTACGTCGCGGTGAAGGTGACCGGCGTCGAGGCGTACGTCGTAGGGAAAAAAGCCGAGAACGTGAGGTCTGCGTCGTACCTTCGTGCGCTCCGTTTGATGACGGTGGTGCCCGCCGCGAGCGTGTCCACCGCGACGGCAGAGGGGGTCGCCGTCGTCTCGATGTTGGCGCGGTAGCGGAGCGCTTCTTCGGGGGTGCCGGCGAGCACGGGCACGATCTCGCCGACGCGGAGCTTGGTGTCGCCGGTCGCTGCGCCGAACGTGCCCGCGAAGTGGAGCGCCGCTTCGTAGCGCCGAGGCGTGCCGCTCTCGCACTCGATCACGAGCCCGAGGGGGAGCCCGGAGAGCACGGTGTTGATCTCGTGTCCTCCGCGGAGCACCACGTCGAAGCTGCGCTTGCCCTTGATGACCACCTCGCCGAACGCGTCGTCGGGGACGAAGGAGCTCACCGAGCTCACGTTGCGGTTCGTTCGCGCCGCGAGCACGAGCACCCGCTCGCCGCCGCGCTCTTCGACTTTCACGGGACCGGCAAACGTGACGGAGAGGATGCCCGCCCGGACCGCGATCGACGCGCCGGGGGTGCCTTCGACCTGCACGGTGGGAGGGCTGATGAGCTCGTCCTCCGTCTCGCCGAGCTCCTCGGTGTCGACCGCGCAGCCCGAGCCGAGCGCGCCGAGGGTCAAAACCGAAGCGAGGAGAAAGCGTCGAATCATGGCTCCGTGTAAGCACGTGTCGTACCTGGGCGAGCGGTCACGAATACCCTCGAAATTCGAGCACCGCCGCGGCTTTACGAGCCGTCGGCGGCCCGCGCTGAGGAACGGGTGATCCACCTCGAAGGGCGCGCCATCTCGAAAAACAAGCACCCTTGATTTTTTAAGGCCGAGGCTCGATCCTCTCCCCGCCCTGTCCCGTGGGCACGTGCACGCGCGTCGCGCGCCGATCGAAGAGGAGCCTCATGGCGGTCATCCGGAGCAACGTCGACACCACGTCCGAGGCCTACGCGAAGAACCGAGCCGACATGCTCGCGTGCGTCGCCGACCTTCGCGCGATCGAGAATCGTGTTCGCGAGACCGAGGCGAAGGCCAAAGAGAAGTTCGAGAAGCGCGGGCAGCTCTTGCCGCGCGAGCGGGTCATGCTCGCGCTCGACCGCGGCTCTCCGTTCCTCGAGATCTCGACGCTCTGTGGCTACAAGCACCACGACGACAGCGACGGATCGCTCGCCGGCGGAAACACGATCGTCGGCATCGGCTACGTGTCCGGCGTGCGCTGCCTCGTGTCGGCGAGCAACTCAGCGATCAAGGGCGGAACGATGTCGCCTTGGGGCGTTCAGAAGTCGCTCCGGGTGCAAGAGATCGCGCTCGAAAACAAGCTCCCGAGCCTCATCATGGTCGAGAGCGGCGGCGCGAACCTGATGTACCAGCAGGAGCTCTTCGTGCCTGGCGGTCGCGCGTTCGCGAACCAAGCGCGAATGTCGGCGGCGGGCATTCCGCAGGTCACGATCGTGCACGGCTCGAGCACCGCCGGTGGCGCCTATCTGCCCGGTCTTTCGGATTACGTGATCATGGTGCGCAAGAAGGCGAAGGTGTTCCTCGCCGGCCCGCCGCTCCTCCGCGCCGCGACCGGCGAGATCGCGTCGGACGAAGATCTCGGCGGCGCCGAGATGCACGCCGAGATCGCCGGCACCGCGGAGATCCTCGCCGAGGACGACGTGGACGCGATCATGCGCGCGCGCGAAATCATGAAGAACCTCGGCTGGGCGCGGCTCCCGTCGGCGGCGCCGGTGCCCGGTTTTTCCGAGCCGCTCTACCCGCCGGAAGAGCTCTGCGGCGTGGTCCCGGTCGACTACCGCAAGCCCTACGACTGCCGCGAGGTCATCGCGCGTCTCGTCGATGGCTCCGATTTCGTGGAGTGGAAAGATCTCTACGACCCGCAGATCGTGTGCGGTCGCGCCCAAATCGAGGGGCACCCGGTGAGCATCATCGGGAACAACGGGCCCATCACCGAGAAGGGCTCGGTGAAGGCGGCGCAGTTCATCCAGCTCTCGTGCCAGTCGAACATCCCGATCCTCTATTTGCAGAACATCACCGGCTACATGGTGGGCACCAAGGCCGAGCAAGCGGGGATCGTGAAGCACGGCTCGAAGATGATCCAAGCGGTCGCCAACGCGACCGTCCCGCAGATCACGATGGTCATCGGCGCGTCGTTCGGCGCGGGAAATTACGGCATGTGCGGTCGCGGCTTCGGTCCGCGGTTCATCTTCGCGTGGCCCAACGCGCGCACCGCGGTCATGGGCGGCGAGCAAGCGGCGAGGGTCATGTCGATCGTGATGGGCGAGAAGATGGCGCGGCAGGGCAACCCGGTGCCGGAGTCGGATCTGCTCCAGATGGCGCAGCCGATCGTCGATCAGTTCGACAAGGAGTCGCACCCGTTCCACTGCTCGGCGCGAATGTTCGACGACGGCCTCGTCGATCCGCGCGACACACGAAAGGTGCTCGCGCTCACCCTCTCGGTCTGCCGCGAAGGCGACGATCGAACCCTCTCGCCGTCGACGTTCGGCGTGGCGCGGATGTGAAGGAGCCCACGATGAGCACCACCAAGCCTGGCACCCGCCCCGTGACCAAAGTCCTCGTCGCCAACCGCGGCGAGATCGCCCTCCGCGTGATGCGCACGTGCCGCCGGATGGGCATCCGCACCGTCGCGGTGTTCTCCGACGCCGATCGCGATGCGCCGCACGTGGCCTTCGCCGACGAGGCGGTTCACATCGGGCCCTCGCCCGCAAAAGAGTCGTACCTCGTCGTCGACAAGATCCTCGCCGCCGCGCGCGCATCGAAGGCCGACGCGGTGCATCCGGGTTACGGATTTTTGTCTGAAAACGCAGAGTTTTCGCGCGCTTGCGACGAGGCGGGGCTCGTGTTCGTCGGCCCCGGCGCCGAGGCGGTTCGCCTCATGGGAAACAAGCGCATCGCGAAGCTTCGCATGATCGACGCGGGGGTGCCGTGCATCCCCGGTTACGAGGGCGAAGATCAATCGGTCGCGAAGCTCGCGCAAGAGGCGGCGCGGATCGGTTACCCGGTCATGATCAAAGCGTCGGCCGGCGGCGGCGGTCGCGGCATGCGCCTCGTGCACGAAGCCTCCGCGTTCGAAGAGGCCGCGCGCTCGGCGAAGTCCGAAGCCGAGAACGCGTTCGGCTCGGGGGAGCTCATCCTCGAGAAGGCGGTCGTCGCCGCGCGCCACGTCGAGATCCAAGTCTTCGCCGACGCACACGGGAACGTGGTCCACCTCGGCGAGCGCGATTGTTCGGTCCAGCGCCGAAACCAAAAGGTGGTCGAGGAGAGCCCTTCGCCGGACGTTACGCCAGAGCTGCGCGAGCGCATGGGAGCGATCGCAAAAAAAGCAGCGCACGCGATCGCGTACCTCGGCGCCGGCACCCTCGAGTTTCTCCTCGCCCCGAACGGCGAATTTTACTTCATGGAGATGAACACGCGCCTCCAGGTGGAGCACCCGGTCACGGAGGCGATCACGGGGCTCGACTTGGTGGAGTGGCAAATTCGCGTCGCGCGAGGCGAGCCCTTGCCCCTCGCGCAAGAGGCGGTGCGCTTCGCGGGGCACGCGATCGAGGTGCGCTTGTGCGCCGAGGATCCCGCCCACGATTACCTGCCGCAAACAGGAAAAGTCACCCGCCTCGTGCTGCCTCCCGCGTCGCTCGCGCGGGTCGATCATGGCGTCCGCGAAGGCCAAATCCTAGGGCCGCATTACGACTCGATGCAGGGGAAAATCATCGTCCACGGCGAGACTCGCGAAGAGGCGCGGGAGAAGCTCGCCGAGGCGCTCCGTCAGCTCGTGTTCTTCGGGACACGAACGAACGCGACGCTGCTCTCTTCGATCGTCGCGCACCCCGCGTTCGTGAAAGGTGCATACGACACGCATTTTTTGCCCACGTCGTACACGAAAGAGGCGCTCGCGAAGCTGCACACGCCGGACGAGAGCCAAATCGCGCTCGCGGCCGCGGCGCTCTACCGCGTCGACGCGGACGCGCTCGCAGAAGAAACGAAGCTCGGCTCGGGTCTCGGCGGCTGGAACAGCGCGTTTCCCTATGCGATCCCGGTGCGCCTCTCGGTTGGCGACACGACCCACACCGCGATGCTCTCGGACCATGGGAGCGGGCGTCTCGTGGTCCGTCTCGGCGCGACCACGCTCGACGTGCGCATCGTGCGCGGCGACACGCGCGGAGAGCTTCGTTTCGAGCGCGACGGGGTCATCGGCAAGGTGCACGCCCACCGCGACGGCGCGACCCTCTGGCTCCACACCGGCGACGCCACCTTCGCGATCGACGACGTCACGTACCGCGGGAAAGCTTCTGCGAACGCCGAGGGCGACGGCCGCCTCGTCGCGCCGATCGACGGCAAGGTGCTCCGCGTCGTCGTCGAGAAGGGCGCAACCGTGAAGAAGGGTGAGCTTTTGCTCGTGCTCGAGGCGATGAAAATGGAGTTCTCGATCGTGGCGCCGTTCGACGGCACGGTGGAGACGCTCTCGGTCGCCGCGAACGCGCAGGTCGGCGCGCGGGCGGTGCTCGCGATCGTGAAGAAGCTCGAAGCGACGGACGCACCCGCGCCGTAAGTTGTCGTAAAATCGAGGGATTGGCGCGCGTCGGGCTCCGCGCTTCGGTGCGCGCTGGCTCGCCGCGGCGCACGCGCATGAGGTACGGTGGGCCGGGCATGGGCGCGCGAAAGACCGTCGTCGTGGGGGTGCTCGGCTCGCAGCTCGACGGAGGCAAGGGGCCCGCGCGCTGGGAGCGGTGGCGCCCCTCGGTCGCGCTCTGCCAACACGACGATCTCCTCATCGACGAGCTGTGGCTCCTCTACGAGCCGCGCACCACCGCGCTCGCGCACGTGGTCAAAGACGACGTCGCGCTCGTCTCGCCGGAGACACGGGTAGAGCTCCGGCCGCTCGCGCTCTCGAACCCGTGGGACTTCGAAGAGGTCTACGCCGAGCTCTACGATTTTGCGAAGGAGCGCGCGTTCGATCCGGACGACGTGGACCTCTTGCTCCACATCACGACCGGCACCCACGTGATGCAGATTTGCCTCTTCTTGCTCACCGAATCGCGCCATTTTCCGGCGCGCCTCGTGCAGACCTCGCCGCGCGACGACTCGCCGCGCGACGACTCGCCGCACGGCAGCGGCGAGGGCTCCGTCCGCGGCACGTATGGGATCGTCGATCTCGATCTCGAGAAGTACGAGAAGCTCGCGACCCGCACCCGTGTCGAGCACGAGGTCGCCGAGGTCCTCCTCAAAGACGGCATCGCGACGAAGAATGCAGAATACAACCGTATCGTGGGCCGGGTCGAAGAGGTCGCGATCAAGTCGCGCGCGCCGATGCTCTTCCTCGGGCCGACGGGGGCAGGGAAGAGCGCCCTCGCGCGTCGTGTTTTTGCGCTGAAAAAGGCGCGGCAAGGGCTCTCCGGGACGTTCGTGGAGGTCAACTGCGCGACCCTCCGCGGCGACTTCGCGATGAGCACCCTCTTCGGCCACAAGAAGGGCGCGTTCACCGGCGCGCTCGCCGATCGCGAAGGGCAGCTCGCGCGCGCGAACGGCGGGGTGCTCTTCCTCGACGAGATCTTCGAGCTCGGCCTCGACGAACAGGCGATGCTGCTCCGCGCGATCGAGGACAAGACGTTCACCCCGATGGGCGCCGACGTCGAGCGCACCAGCGATTTTCAGCTCCTCTGCGGCACGAACGCGGACCTCGTGCGCGCGGCGCGGGAGGGCAGGTTTCGCGAGGATCTGCTCGCGCGGATCGATCTGTGGACGTTCCGCTTGCCGTCGCTCCGCGAGCGGCTCGAAGACTTGGCGCCGAACGTGGAGCACGAGACGGAGAAGGTGGGGCACGCGCTCGCGACGAAGATCACGTGGAGCCGCGAGGCGAAGGAGGCGTACCTCGCTTACGGCGTGTCGCCCGAGGCAGCGTGGCCGGGGAATTTCCGCGATCTGCACGCGAGCATCACCCGCCTCGGGACCCTCGCCGATGGCGGTCGCATCACGCAGCGCCTCGTCGCGGAGGAGCTCGAGAGGCTGCGCGGCGCAGGACCGGCCCCGGAGCCCACCCGAGGCGAGCTCACCCGCGCGGTGCTCCCCGACGGCACGCGGCTCGATAGGTTCGAGGCGGTGCAGCTCGAGGACGTGCTCGCGGTTTGCCGCGTGTCGCGCACGTTGAGCGAAGCAGGGCGCGTGCTTTTCGCCGAGTCGCGCAAGAAAAAAGAGAGCTCGAACGACACCGATCGCGTGCGAAAATACCTCGCCCGTTTCGGTCTCGAGCTCGCCGACGTGCACACGAAGCTCGCCCGCACGAGCGCGGGAACCCCTTCGTCGGCGCCGTCTGCGTCGAGCGCGAAGGAACGCTCGCGCGGCGGCGTCGTCGAGGGTAAAAAATAGGACGATGACGATCCTCTTGTCCGCGTTCGAAAAGCTCTCCCGCAGCGCGCTCGCGAGCCGCGGATTTGTCGGTCGAACCGCCTCCGCAGGTGCAGAGAAAGTGCACGCGTTCGACGCGCAGGGCACCGGCACGTCGGCGCCGATCGTTTTTTTCCACGGCATCGGCGCGAGCGCGACCACGTTCGCGCCCGTCGCGCCGCGGCTCTTGTCGCAGTCGAAGCGGGTGGTGCTCCTCGACCTCGCCGGTCACGGCCTCTCCGGCGATCCGGCGGTGCGTCCGCTCACCCCGCGGGCGCTCTTTCGCGCGGCGACCCACGCGCTCGACGCGCTCCTCGACGAGCCGTTCGTGCTGGTAGGAAATTCGCTCGGCGGTGCGGCGGCGATCGCGCACACCCTCGCGCGCCCGAAGAGCGTCCGAGGTCTCTTCTTGATCTCGCCTGCCGGCGCCCAGCTGCCCCACCACGATGGCGATGACGTGCTCACGGCGTTCCGGGCGACGGGGCGCGCGGCGGGCAACGCGTTCCTCGACAAGGTCTACCATCGCACCCCGTTCTACGCGCGGCTGCTCGCCCACGAGATGCCCGCTTGGCTCTCCCGCGCGCCGGTGCGTGAGCTGCTCGATCACGCGCAGGAGATCGCGTTCTCGCCGGAGGAGCTCGCCTCGCTCGTTGCGCCGACGGTGCTCTCGTGGGGCAAGTCGGAGCGCCTCTTGCCGCCCTCGGGGCTCGCGTATTTGAAGGAGCACCTCCCTTCGCACGTGAAGGTCGAAGAGCCCGAGGGCTTTGGGCACTGTCCTCAGCTCGACGATCCGCGCGGCCTCGCGAAGCGCCTCCGCGAGTTCCTCCGCGAGGTCGGCTGACGCGCGAGGTGACGTCGACGCGGTGCGTAACTCAGCGAAACCGCAACGATTCTCGCGATCCGGCGTCGCGCGCGGAACGCGCTTGCGTCTTCCGTGACTTAAGTCAGAGTGACGCCCCGTGCGGCCCTCTGTTTTGCTCGGAAGCTCTCTCCTCGTCACCCTTGCTCTCTTCGCGGGCTGCGCCGGCGACGATCCGGGGGACACACCTTCGCCCGAAGATGGCGGCCCGCGCGCGGATGCGACGAGCCCGGTCGTCTCGCCGGATGCCGAGGCCGACGCGCTCTCTCCTGGCGACGTGCCCTTCGACGGCAACACCACCCCCGCGTGCATTCCCGCGGCGGGCAAAGGTGGCGCCGGATCGAACAGCTTCCGCGACGGCACCGACAAGACCGACGTGACGGTGAGCGGAAAAGACTGCGTCCGCACATTCGCGCTCTCCACCAACGTCCCGCAGCGTGACGCCACCCCGCAGACGCGCACCATCACCGAGTCGGCGACGATGCCGAGCGTGCAAACGAAGAGCGAGATCTTCGACGCCCTCTACGCCCTCGCGCTCACCGAGACGCGAGAAAACTCGGTCGCGCAGATCAAGGACTACGCGTTCCAGAACGGCGCCGGTCTCCCGTGTCCGGAGGGTGGCTGCTTCGAGACGGGCGAGAAGTGGAACTACGTGTGGACCCGCGACACCGCCTACGCGATGCACCTCGGGCTCGCGGCGATGGACCCCATTCGCGCGCGGAACTCGCTCCTCTTCAAGGTGAGCCCGCGCCGCAACGGGGTCGGCGACGAGATCGTGCAAGATACAGGTACCGGCGGCTCGTGGCCGGTCTCGACCGACCGCGTGGTGTGGGCGATCGGCGCGTGGGAGACCGCGAAGTTCTTGAAGGGCGACGAGCGCGCGCAGTTCACGACCCGCGCGTACGAGGCCATTTTGGGCACGATCGAGCGCGATCGGGCGGTGGTGTTCGACGAGCGCGACGGCCTCTACAAGGGCGAACAATCGTTCCTCGACTGGCGTGAGCAGACGTACCCGAGCTGGACCACGGGCTCGCTCGCGCACATCGCGCAGAGCCGCACCCTCTCCACGAACGTGACCCACCTCGCGATCTTGGACGTGGCCGAGAAGCTCGCGACCGAGCGCGGCGACACGGCAGCCGCGACCCGCTACAAGGGCTTCGCCGACGCGCTGCGGGTGAAGATCCGCGACCGCTTCTACCTCGCCGACAAGAAGCTCTTCTCGACGATGATCACGACCGAGCTCGATCCGTCGCCGGCGGCGCGCTTCGATTTGCTCGGAAATTCGCTCGCCGTTCTCTACGACGTGGCGACCCCGGAGCAGGCGAAGGCGGCCGTCGCGAGCTACCCGCACGTGCCGAAGGGCGCCGGCGTGGTGTTCCCCCAAGAGCAGGCGACGCCGGTTTACCACAACCGATCGACGTGGCCGTTCGTCACCGCGTACGCCCTCAAGGCCGCGAAGAAGACCCGCAACGCCGACGTGGCGTCGCGCGCGATCGACACGTTGGTTCGCGGCAGCGCGCTCTCGCTCTCCAACATGGAGAACTTCGAGCTCGTCACCGGCAAGACCTGGGTGGAAGAAGGCGCCACGAGCGGTCCGGTCGTGAACTCGCGCCGCCAGCTTTGGAGCGTGGCGGGGTACCTCTCGATGGTGCACGACGTGGTGTTCGGTCTCGACGCGACCGCGAAGTCGATTCGCTTCACGCCCTACGTGACGAAGAAGCTGCGAAATACGCTGTTTTCCGGCACCGATACGCTCACGCTCAACAACTTTCCGTACCACGGGAAGAAGATCTCGGTCGTCGTGAAGCTGCCTCCGGCGAGCGCGTCGCTAGATGGTGCGCTCGCGATCGCTCGGGTGCGCTTGAACGGCGTGACGGTGGGCGAGGGGCTCATCGACGAGGCGAAGCTCGCGAACCGCAACACGATCGAGATCGAGCTCGCCGACACCGCCGACGCGGACGGCGCGCAAAAGGCCACCGTGGTCACGACCACGAGCGACTACAAAACGATCTTCGCGCCGAAGCCTCCCGCGATCACCGAGGTCGCGATCGACGCAGGCAAGATTCGGCTCCGCCTCGACACCGGCGGCGAGGCCGCGGCCGACGTGAAATTCCGCGTCTTCCGTGATGGCCAGAAGATCGCGGAAGATCTCCCCGGCACCACCGCGACGTTCGTCGATCCGGCGTCGTCGGCGACGAGCCCGAGCCACTGCTACACCGTCGACACGCAGTTCGCTTCCGGCACGACGTCGCACCGTGCGAACCCCGCCTGCTACTGGGGCGCGGGCGCTTCGCGGATCCAAACCAAGACCGGCCAGGCCGACATCGCCAGCAACGGCGGCACCTTCGTGACCGACCATGGGCGCTCGTTCTACGAGGCGTGGGGCGATCCGGGGCACACCCTCACCACCACCGCGTTCACCGCGCAGGCCACCGGCGACGTGCTCGTGCAGCTCACGTACGGCAACGGCGCGGGCGGCACTACGACCGGCATCACCTGCGCGACGAAGCTCGTCCGCGTCGAAGACAGCGCGACCGGAGCGATCGTCGCGAGCGGCTACGCGGTCATGCCTCAGCGAGGCAACTGGGACACGTGGGGCGAGTCGTCGTTCGTGCGCGCGAAGGTCACGCAGGGCAAGACGTACCGGGTCGTGATCGCCGACGACACGAAGAGCGTGAACATGTCCGCGTTCTCCCACTTCTCGGCCTACACCGGCGGCACCGGCGGCTCGAGCGGGCCGTTTTACCGGGTGAACATCGCCGACGTGAAGGTGCTCGGCCTCGCCGCCGCGCCCTGAGCTATCGAAGCGCTTCACGAAGTCACGTCGTCGTCGGCCACGCGGGGCGCTTACATACCTAATTGGTTATGTAAGCGCGGTCCGGGAAAAGACTGTCCAACGTGCGCGGGCGACCGTTCGAGGGGACAGCCGTTGCGCGGGGGGAGAGCCGGGGCGACCATCGAGCGATGGCGCCGCGACCTCTCCAAGAAGCCTCCGGGCCCACGCGATTCTTCGTCTACGCGTACGCCGTCGTCGTCATCGCCGCGGCGGCTCCGGCGTTGCTCGGCTCGCTGCCGGGGCAGAGCGCTTACGTCGTGCCCGTCGTATTGCTCGAGCTCGTCGCGTTCTGTGGCTTCATCGCGGTGGTGGTGATGGTCGTGCAGCGGCTCGGCCCGCAAGGGGCAGGGCACGTCGCGCACGTGCTCACCGGGCTCCTGTTTTTGGTGTCGTTCGCGCTCGCCGGCCTCGCCGTCGATGGCGCCGCGAACGGATGCGTGGAAAAACAATGCGATCCGAATTTCAGGCCGCTCGCGATGCCGGAGGTGTTCGGCCTCGTGCCGCTTCACGTCGCCTCGGTGACCGCGTTCTTCCTCGCGCTGCGGCGCCCGGAGCGGCTCGGGCCGAAGGCGGAAGCGTTCGTCGCGACCGGCCTCCTCGGTGGTCTCGTGCTG
>JAAFHV010000016.1 GCA_013297655.1 Myxococcales bacterium
CTAAGTGTTGCGTACGATTCAGTTTTCAAGGACCGAGGCAGCTTTTCCGTTTCCGGAACCCGCTGCGCGGGGCGCGAACTCTACATCCGCTTTCTGCTTCCGTCAAGAACTTTGTTTCGTTCTTTTCGTCGGCTTCCGACTTCGTGAGAGTTACCTCTCTCTCGTCGGGGCGCGAATCTTAGATTCGCGCCTTCGGTTCGTCAAGAGCTTTTTTTCTCTTTCTGAACCGCCTCTCTGCCCGGGGGGCTTCGAGGCCTGCACCGCTTCGCTCCGAGGAGTGTCGCGTCGCTTCGGGAGTTTCTTTCTCTCCATCCGGGGTCTTTCGCAAGACCATTTGATGAAGTTTTTTCTCCACAAGCTGTGCACAAGACCGTGGAAACTTTGGGGTTAACCCCGGTCTTCCGGCGGCTTGGCGGGGTGCGCCAATCCGTCGGGGAGGCGCAACCTACTCGCGGCACCAAAAAGATCAAACGCGATCGTACGGCGGGCTCTCTTTTTTTGGAAATGCCGGAAATTACAGGCGTTTGTGGCGACTCAAGTGGCTGCGATCTGCAAGCTTCGCCACGGCAAGCGCGCGCCGGCGACGATCGCCTGGTTTTCTAGGCTCTCTCGCGTTCCAGCGCGGGCTCGGCCACTTCCCCGGCGCGCGGGGTTATGCGCTTTTCCGGCATTTGGGCCCCCGCGAGCGCGACGCTCGATGACGCTCGCGACTCGAGCTCGCCCTTAGAAGAGGGGGTCCTCCGCCGGATCCCCGGGGCCGTCCGAGCCCCGCGCTTGGCTCGGGCTTCCCCGTTTTCGTCTCCATCGAGCGCCCAAGCGACGGCAACGCGGCTCGTGGCTCTCTCTAATGAAGGGCTCTTCCTTCACGGCTCACCAGCGAACGGAAGATCGCCGCGGTTCGGCCCCGCTCAGCGCAGGGCGGCGGGCTCGAGCTCGGAGTCGGCGTACCAAAGGTTCTTCGGCTCACGAACGAGGCAAAATTCGTGGCCCGCGTCGCTTCGAACGCGGAAACCGTGCGTCCCGAACGTGCCGAGCACCTCGACCGGCGTGCGACTCCCACCGCCGAACACGATCTCGAGAGGGCGGCCCCGGACGTCGGTGTGGACCTCGACCGCGCCCCACGGAGGGGAGCTCTCGATCGCCCAGTCGGCCTCCTTCGCGAGCTGCTTGATGAGAAGAAGGGTCGCGATCTCGCGGCGCGCGAAGCCGGCTCGACGCCGGAACACCACCACCACCGCGTACCCCTCCTTCGCCATCAGGCCGAGGACGGTGCGGCTCTCGCCGCGCACGATCAGGGTCGCAGGCGCGCCTTCGGTCGCGACGAGGACCCCCACCGTGCCGAGCAAGATGCGGAAATGCGCGGCCATGACCTTGAGCTCGTAGACGTCGTACTTGCCCACGTAGTCGACCGTCTCGCCCTCGGCATCGACAAGCGCGGCCGCGATCGCCCCAGGGAGCCGCGACACGAACTCGCCCAAAATCGCCGCGAACGGTGACTCGTCCATGTCGCGCGGCGGCGGTACCGAGAAGCGACGTCTTCCCGCTTCGCTCACGGGCGGCTCCACTCGATGCCGTCGAGGATCGTGAACGCCGCAGGAGAAATCTCGACCTTCCGTGAGCCTCGAAGCTCGGTCACGATGCGCTCGATCGTCGCCTTGGCGCGGCGCGCCTGGGCCTCCGCCGTGAACATCCGCCGCCGCTCCTCGAAGGGGATGCGGTGCTCGGGTTGGATCTCGACGAGCCGTATCACGTGAAATCCGAAGGCCGACTCGACCACGCCGCTCGTGCCGCCGACCGCCGGGATCGCGAAGAGCGCCTTCACGTAGTCTTTGTCGAACGTGCTGTTGTCGCGGAGGTAACCGTCGCTCGCGACGGGCGGGAGCGCCTCCACCTTCACCTCGAGGCCCGGGCCGGGCACAGTGGCCTTCGCGAGCGCCATCATCGCCTCCGCCGTCGAAGCAGGGAGCACCGCGGTTCGAATCGTCGCCGCCATCTCTCGGGCGCGCGCGATCTCCGCGTCGGACTTCGGCCGCATCACCACCGCGTGAACCGACGCACGCATCACCGGACGATCGACGTCGTACCAAAGCACGAACGAGAGGCCGTTCACTTCGTCGTCGGTCGGCGGCCCGAGCGCTTTTGCGTCCGCCTGGGCGAGCTCGACGACACTCCGCGCGAGCGCGGCGCGGATTCGAGCTCGCGTCTCGGGTCGTTCGTCGACCTTCGCGGCGAGCGCTTCCTCGGCGCCGATGGCGTCGCTCACGAGCCGCTCGAGGGCCTCGTCTTTCGTCACGCGACCTTCGACCGCCGCGCGACGCACGAGCTCGCTCGAGATCGCGACGCGATCGTCGATCCGCGCGCAAACGTCGCCGCCGAGAGGAACCGAGCGCGACTCCGAAGAGCCGCAGCCCACGAGCAACGCAGCGAGGACCACCCGCGAACGCGAACGCGAACGTGAAGAGCTCATCGGCCCTCCTCCACGAAACGGGACGAGACTCGGAGCGCGAGAGCACCCGCACAGATCCACAGGAACGCCCGCACGTCGGCCGCTTGTGCGAGCGCGTGTCCACCCCACGCAAGCGCCGCGCTGCCCGCGAGGGCGAACACGATGCCGAGCGTCTCCGTGGGCCCCATGATCGCGCAGCATAGCGGCGATCGCTACCCATGGGCAAGCCGCGCCCTGTCGCGATTGTACAGCGATTCCGGATATTTACGCCGCTAGGGCGCGAGCTCGAAGCCGAGAGCGAGCCCCGCGACCACGAAGAACGCGAGCAGCCAGCCCGCCAAACGCGCGCGCCGCTTCTTCCGCGCGGGCGGCAAATGCTTCACGAGGGCCACGCTCGCGAACGATCCGAGGACCGCCATCCCCGCGACGATCGTGTAGAGGCGGACGAAGAGCGCGCGCTCGCGAGGCTCGATTCCCCAGCCGATGCACTGGAGCGCGACGGTGAGCGCGATGCCGACCGAAAGGTACGGCAAGTCTTTGCGCGACCCGCGTTGGCGAGGCTCGAGGCGACCGCGCTCGACCACCCGTGACTCTTCACCCTCTGTGCGTTGGAACGCGGGAGCGGCGGACGCGAACGCGAACACGGCCCACCCGAGCATGCCGAGCACGCCGCGGGTGGTGTCGAAACGCGAAGGCCCCGCCGCGGTGGGCACGAGCGCCCACACGATGAGGCTCGTCACGACGAGCCCCCACACCGAGAGCTGCCGCGCGACGTTCGGCCGCTCCTTGTCGATCAAGACCGACGCGAGGAGCACGAGCGGCCCCATCATCGCGAGCACCTTGGTCTGCCAAGGCACGCCGCGCGCCCACGCGCACGAAGCGACGGTCACACCCCACGCGTAGAGCCCGGGGATGCTCGCTTGCGCGGAGGCACCGAGCTCGGATACCCGAGAAATAAGACTTCGATCGCGCTCGGGTGCGCTCTCGCTCACGCCGTCCCCGAGACGAGACGCGAAGGCGGAACGAGCACCTCGCCGTTGGCGACCTCTTTCGCCGCGTCGAGCCCGAGCTTCTTCCACAAGTCGCGGTCGAGGAGGTGCGAGGGCCGCACGTTCTGCGTCGCGGCGAGCATGATCTGCTTCGTGCCGGGGGTCTTCGCTTCGAGATCGTCGAGCATGCGCCCCACGATCTTACGCTGGAGCATGTCTTGCGAGCCGCACAAGTCGCACGGCAAAATGGGGAACTCTTTCAGCGCCGCGTAGGCCGAGAGATCTTCTTCTGCGCAGTAAAGCAGAGGGCGAATCACGACCTGCCCCTCTTGCGACACCATCACCGGCGGCATCGCCGCGAGCTGACCGGCGAAGAACAGGTTCAAGAGCAGGGTCTGGAGCACGTCGTCGCGATGATGACCGAGCGCGATCTTGGTGCAGCCGAGCTCCCTCGCGACCCGATAAAGAATGCCGCGCCGAAGCCGCGAGCAGAGGGAGCAGAACGTCTTTCCCTCCGGGATCTTCTCGGTGACGATCGAGTACGTGTCCTCCTTCACCATCGTGAAGTCGTACTTCTCGCGGTCCATGTAATCCACAAGGGTTTGCGCGGGGTAGCCGGGGTGGCCCTGATCGACGTTGACCACTTTGAGCTCGAAGCGAACCGGGGCGCGCTTCTGCAGCTCACGGAAACGGTCGAGCATCGCGTAGCTGTCTTTGCCGCCGCTCACGCAGACCATCACGCGGTCGCCCTCGGCGAGCATGCCGAAGTCGGTCACGGCGCGGGCAAAGGCGCGGGAAATACGGCGTTCGAGAGCGACGGGGTCCATGATTTCCCGAGGCATAGCACGCCGAAGGGCGCCGAGCGAAACGAGGCCCCGAACGCGACGAGGGGACACGTGCAGATCGCACGCATCCCCTCGGGAGTCGAATCGTGTCGGCTCAGGCGTCGGGCGCGGGCGAGCTCGAGCCTCGGTGCGCGTCGAGGACGAGCTCGACGAACGTGATCACGCCGTGGCCCGTTCCGCCCTTCGGGTTCCAGGCGAACGAACGATCCGCCATCGCGGGGCCGGCCACGTCGCAGTGGATCCAGTTCTTCGCGTTGCCGATGAACTCGCGGAGGAAGAGCGCGGCCGTGATGCTGCCACCCCAGCGATCGCCGGTGTGCTTGAGGTCGGCGCAGTCGCTCTTGAGCTGATCACGGAGCTCTTCGAGGAGCGGCAGGCGCCACATGTTCTCGCCGGACGCCTTGATCGCCGATTGGAATGCGGTGGCCGCTTCTTCCGTGGCGGCGTACCAGCCGGAGCACGTGTTGCCGAGGGCGACGACACACGCGCCGGTGAGGGTCGCGTTGTCGACGAAGAGATCCGGCTCGAGCTCGCGCGCATACGCCATCGCGTCGGCCAAGATGAGGCGCCCCTCCGCGTCGGTGTTCACGATTTCCACGGTTTTGCCGTCGAGCGACGTGAAAATATCTCCCGGCCGGTAGGCGTTGCCGCTCGGCATGTTCTCGGCGGCAGCGTAGATGCCGTGCACCTCGACGTCTGGTTTGATCGCCGCGATCGCCTGCATGAGGCCTACGACGTTGGCCGCGCCTGACATGTCGTGCTTCATCTCGCCCATGCCCGCCGCGGGCTTGATGCTGATGCCGCCGGTGTCGAACGTGATGCCCTTGCCGACGAAGACGATCTTCTTCTTCGGGTTGGGGGGCGTCCACGACATGTGGACGAGGTTCGGCTTGCGGTCGCTGCCCATGCCGACCGCTTGGAGGAGCTTCATGCCCCGCCGCACGATCTCCTTGTAATCGAGCACCTTCACGTTGAGACCAGCGGCCTTCGCCATCTTGGAGGCCGCCTCCGCGAACGACTCGGGGTAGAGCTCGTTCGGGGGCTCGTTCGACAGGTCGCGCGCGAGGCACACGCCGCCGGCGACGCTCTGGCCGAGCTCGACCTGGGCCTTGTGCGAAGCGGAGACCTTGCCCTCGATCGTGAGGGTGACCTGGCCGAGCTCCGCCTTGGGCTTACGATCGCCGGTGAGGTATTTCGTGAAACGGTAGGCGCCGAGCTCGATGCCTTCGACGACGAAACGGAGGCGCGACTCGAGGCCTTCGGGGAGGCCCACCGTGATGCGCTTCGCCTTTTCGCCGTTCGCCGCGCGACCCACCTTCGCGCCGAGGGTGCGAAGATCGCCGTCCGAGATGACTCCAGGCTCCCCAAGCCCGTAAATCGTCACGCGATCGGCCTTGAGCTTGCCGAACGTGGGCATCGAGAGGACCTGGTCCTTCTTGCCCTTGAACTCGTCCTTTTTGATCTGCTTCGAGAGCTGACCACCGAGCGCCTTGTCCACCGCGTCGAGGACGGTCTTCTCGCTCTTCTTTTTCTTGCCGCCCGCAGAGCCGAGCGCCCAGACGAAGATGGAGAGGACGTCGGCGGATTCCTTCGTGGGGTCCGCGGCGCGGAGCGTGAACTTGATCGGCATCGAGATCCTCGGGGGGGTTGGGGTGCAGGAGGAGCCTGCGAACCAGCGCGTGACCCCCGCCTTATACTCGTTCCGAGGTCGCTCTTGTGTAGCGATCGCCTGTAGTCTCCATGGATTACCGGCCCATGGAATGACGCGGCACGAGAGCCGACTGGCGCCCGTGCCTCGTTTGTTCCACTTGGAAACGCGCCGAAATTAGCCGACGAACCGCTCTTTGTGGCCCATCGACATGCTCATGTGGGAGCGCGAATCGGCCATCATCGAGAAGAAGCTGCGGGTAGGAACGCCGTCGACGCGAAGCGCCAAGGACGCGGGAGACGAGCCGTAACACCAGGCCACGCGGCAAGGCAGTGCGTACTCGACGCCGCTGATCGCGTCGGTGGTGCGAAGCACGGTGGACGCCCCACGCGGGACGGGACCGGCAGACGAGACAAAAATCGCCGCGGCGCTGACGGAGCGAATCTCCGCGGGGACGATGACGCCCTCGCCGATGAGCTCGGCGGGGATGATGATGTTCGGCCGCGAGAGGGGCCCGGGCCCGGGAATTTCGAGGTCACCCGTGACGAGCTGGAGGAGCGACAGGAGCTCGATTTGCTCGGAGGCCGAGAGCGGCTCACCGACGAGATCGTGACGCGCTTTGAGCTCCCAGAACCGGACCAGAAAATCGAGCTTCTCCATCATGGGGCACCTTCTTTCGAGGTGAGCGTTCGGTTTCACGAGAAGCACTTGCAGCGGGTGTGCCATTCCGGTGATTCGTCGACGTCGTCGCTTGAGTCCTACGTTCGGGCAAGGATTCCGATCGATCGAATCTTCCCGGAGCAAACGTTTCGCTCGAGCGCGACTCGGTTGCCATGGACGCGTTCGTCGGGGGCGGCGAAGCGAGTCTCCGTCGCCACACTTGCGGTGCGGCCTGGACACGGTCCAAAGTAGCCACGGAATGTCGGTGGTCTCGAAAAGCTTCGTCGCGCTCGTGCTCGGGCTCTCGCTCGCGGCGTGCGCGCACGCGGGTCCCACCGTCTCGCTCGCCGAAGGGCCGCGCGCCTACACCGGGAGCGAGTACGGCGACGTCATGGACCGCTGGACGCGCACGCACAGCCTCGTTCGCCTGCCTACGGTAGACGATCGGCTCACCGTCACCGCGACCTACGAATCATGGGATTTTCGCTGGTCGTACGTCATGCGCTACGCCCGCGACTATCGGCTCTCGCAAGACGAACGGCAGTCGATGCTCGACAAGTGGCTCCTCGAGACGAAGACGTCGCACAAGTTCCAGCTCGCGCTCTACGGCAACCTGCCCCCGCGAATGACCGATCTCACGCGCCCGAACTGCGCCTGGGTGGTTCGTCTCGTCGACGACCAGGGCAACGAGACGCCGCCGACCCGCATCGAGCAGCAGCTCCGCCCTACCGCGATCGATCGGGCGTATTTTCCGTATCTGTCCGTATGGAGACAGATTTTCCACGTCGATTTTCCGCGCACCAAGGCCGACGGCAGCCCCACCGTCGCCCCGAACGCGAAGTGGGTCGGCCTCGCGTTTTACGGCGCCTACGGCCAAGACGAGCTCCGCTGGGCCCTCACCCCCGAGGGCGCCGCCGACACCGGGCGCCGCGCGGTCATGAACGAGACCGTGCAGGTCCCCGTCCCCCGCTGAGCAGGCTCGTCGGCTCGACGTGACGCGAGAGCTTGATTCGGTCGGCTTTTCGCGACCCGGCGTGTCGGCTCGTCCGCACGCGAGCGATCGCCGCTGCGAAAGACGAGCGGCACCGGTTCCCAGAGAGCGAAGGGGAACCGGCGCCGCGGGGCAAAGACACGACGAAGCAAGCGCGGAGCTTGTGCGGGAGGAGCTCGCGCCCCACGTGCCTCGACGCCCCTCCGTTATAGCGGACGACGCACCGCGTGCAACGGAAATGTCGCGAGCGGTGAGTTGCCTCCAGGCGCCGACGGATGGTAGAGACGGGGCGTCCTTTGCGCCCGTAGCTCAGCTGGATAGAGCGTCGGCCTTCGAAGCCGAATGTCGTAAGTTCGAATCTTACCGGGCGTGCAAAAGCCAATCGGGGCGCGCGGAGAAATCCTTCGCGCTCTCTCCTTCTCTCGCCTTCTCTCGCGGTCAGCCGCTGACGGTAGCGCCGCAGCGCTGGCAGGCGAACACACGCTGCGAGCTCGTCATCCCGCGCGACATGGTGTGCGTCGCGTGTTGCAGAGTGCACGTATAGTCCTGGCAGCGCGGACAAAACACGAGCTGGTGGTTCTGCGCGATCGCGAGCGGTGAGACCCCTGCCGCTTCGAGGCGCGCGTCCTCGACACGCCGATCGCCCTGCGCGATTTGCTCTTGGTCGTGGCACGAAGGGCAGATCTGGTTGCCCGAAGTATCGAAGAAAAAGTCGCTCGCGAACGTAAGCTGGCGGCAGCGATCGCACGGCTTTCGCATCGCCATTTTCCGCGCGTAGAGGGCGTAAAGGCGCTCCGCCTCGGGACGGGCGTACATCTCGGGGATCCCGATCTCGACCATGAAGGCGACCACGTCGTCGACCGCGACGTGGTCTTCCTCGTACATGCGCGTGGCCTCACGACGGAGGCCCTCGGGATCCTGCGCGAGCGCGCGACGCTTGAGCTCGACGAGCTGCTCCACCAGAGTCCGGGCGTGCTCGCCATCGACTCCCGCCTCGACGAGCGCTTCGATGACGGCATCGGGATCGTGGCCCGCCTTGAGCAGATCGACCGCTTGATTCGTGACCGAAGCATCGAGCGACATGCGCACGAAGATAGCCGCGTATCGCCGACCGTGCCGCGCCGTCGATGTGGGGTGGCGCTTAGGCCGCGGGCGTCTTCAGGACCTTGGGCAAGAGCGCATCGAGCTCCGCGAGCGGCCCCTCGAGGGTCGCGATCGCGCGGGACCAGAAGCCCTCCGACTCGAGATCCTCGCCGATCGACGCGCGCGCCACCTCGTGCGCGAGCGCGCCCCCCGTTTTCTGGAGGAACGTCTCGTAGCGAGGGAGAAAGCTCGGGCCCTCTTCGCGGAACCGCGCGTAGAGCCCACGCGAGAGCAAATACCCGAACGTGTACGGGAAGTTGTAGAACGACAGATCCGGGATGAAGAAGTGCAGCTTGGAGGCCCAGAACTGCGGATCCTCGGCCCCTTCCGCGAGCGCCTCGCCGAACACCTCGCGCTGCGCCGCGACCATGAGCTGACAGAGGCGGCTCGTGGGAACCTCGCCCTTCGCGCGCTCTTCGTAGAACCGCGTTTCGAAGAGGAAGCGGGTCGGGATGTCCAAGAGGAACGCGGCGGCGTCGCCCGCGACCTCGCCGAGGAGCTGCGCGCGCGCGGCGTCGGAGATCGTGGGATCGGCGAGGAGACCGGACGAGAGCACGTTCTCCGCGAAGGTGGACGCGGTCTCGGCGAGGGTCATCGGGTACTGCCGCGCGAGCACACGCGCGTCGGCGAGCACGTGGTGATGAAACGCGTGCCCGATCTCGTGGGCGAGGGTGGACACGTCGCCGAGGGAGCCTTGGTACGTCATGTAGACGCGCGGCTCGTTCGTGACGTCGCTGCCGGTGCAATACGCGCCGGGGCGCTTTCCGGGGCGCGCCTCGGCCTCGACCCAGCGCTTCGCGAGGGCGTCGTCGAAGAACGTGGCGAGCGCGGGATAGGCCGAGGAAAACGCCTTCCGCACGAGGGCGGTGCCGCGATCCCAGGGGATGCGCTCGGACTCGCCGAGAGGGAGCGGCGCCTCCAGATCGTACCAAGCGATCGCGGGGAGGCCCATCGCGCGCGCCTTGGAGAGGAGCCCGCGCCGCGCGAGGCCGCGCCCCTTTTCGACCGCGCCCATCATCGCGTCGAGGGTCTTCCGCGAGATGCCTGCATCATGCAACGCGACGTCGAGGAAGTGAGCGACCCCGCGCCGACCGTAGAGCGCGAGGCGGGTGCCGGAGATGCGATTGAGCGCCGCTTGGGTGACGTCGCTCACGCCTTCCCATGCCTTGTTTCCTGCGGTGAACGCGGCTTCACGGACGCGCCGATCGGGGTCCGCCATGAGCGAGCGACGCTGCGCCATCGGGACCGTCTCGCGGGTGCCATCGGGCCTCACGAGCTCGAACGTGAGCTTCGCCGAGACCGTGTCGTAGAGCCGTCCCCAGCCGAAGATGCCTTCGGTGCCGAGGTCGGAAGCGAGCGCTTCGAGCGGGGCGGACATGCGCTTTTGCGCCTCGACGCGGAGCTGGGCGAGAAAATGAGTGGCCCCCACGAGGCGAGGATCGGCGACGAGCGCGTCGAAGTCCGCGTCGCTCGCGGGGCCGAACGCGCGACGGAGCTCGCCCGCGATCTTCTCGAGCTTCGCGCGGAGGGGCCCAAGAGCGCCCTCGGCGATCGCGTACGTCTCGTCGGTCGCGGCGGCGGACGCGAGGCAGTTCACGTAGGAGCTCATGTGCCCGTAGCGCGCGACGGTGTCCTCGTAGCGCAGCACTGCAGAGACCCAGGCCTCCCGCGAGTCGGGAGAGAGCGCAGCGAGCCCCTCCGTACCCACGAGCAACGCGCCCAAATCGGCGTCGAGGGTGCTGAAAAATGCCGTGCGCTCGGGAGCGTCGAAGGCGGGAAAATACGAGGTCAAATCCCAGGTCGGTTCCACGAGGACACGTTTAGCAAGGGATGCGCGAGAGGCCCAACGTTCCGCCTCTCCGCGGGAGCGTCCCCGGGCTGCGTTCGTCGTGGGGCCCTTCTTGACAGCGGGCCCTGCTGTCGCCACAATCGCATCCGCTCATACGGATATGCAGATGAACCTCGCCCAGACCGTCGGAACGCTGAACCTGCTCGGGGACGAGAGTCGCCTGCGGCTCTGCGCGCTCTTGCGGGAGCGAGAGCTCAGCGTCTCGGAGATCGTGAAGGTCACCGGCATCACGCAGTCGCGGGTGTCGACCCACCTCGCGAAGCTTCGTGAAGGCGGCTTCGTGAGAGACCGGCGGGACGGGGCGCATGCGTTTTATGCCCTCGCGACGGAGGGGTTCTCGGCGGCGGCCACGGCGGTGCTCGATGAAGCGATGAGCGGCGCGGATCCCACGCTCGAGGGCGACAAGGCTCGTCTCGTCGCGCTCCTCGACGAGCAGCGCGGGACCCTGCCCGATGCGTTCGCGGGGGAGATGGAACGGCACTATTCCCCGGGTAGAACGTGGTCGTCGTTGGCGCTCGGGCTCGCTTCGCTGCTCGACCTCGGGGACGTGCTCGACGTGGGGGCGGGGGATGGCTCGGTCGCCGCGTTCGTGGCTCCGCGCTGCCGCTCGCTCACGTGCGTCGATACGAGCGACCGCATGGTGGAAGCTGCGAAACGAAGGCTCGCGCGAACGAAAAACGTGACGATCACGAAGGGCGACGGCGACGCCCTGCCCTTCGCGGACGCCGCGTTCGACGTGGCCCTCGTGTTCCATACCCTCACGTATGCCGCCAAGCCGCAGCGGGTCCTCGACGAGTGCGCGCGGGTGCTCCGGCCCGGGGGGCGCCTCGTGCTGCTCTCCCTCGACGAGCATCAGATGCACGAGGTCACTTTGCCCTACGGTGAGCGCCATTCGGGCTTCTCGCCGCGCGCGCTGAAGGGCATGCTGACCCGCTCCGGCTTCACCGCGACCACGTGCGAGGTGGTCACGCGGGAAGCCAAAAAACCCCATTTTCAAGTTGTCCTCGGAACGGCCTACAAGGCCGACGCTCCCCTCAAACGAAGCAAGGCTCGCCATGGATAGTCCCCTCGAGAAGCTCCTCCGCGAACGCATCGTCATCATCGACGGCGCGATGGGCACCACCATCCGCACGTACAACATGACGGAGGCGGACATCCGCGGGAAGCGGTTCGCCGACTCGAAGAAGGACCTCCTCAACAACGGAGACATCTTCTCGCTCACGCAGCCGGAGATGATCTGCGACATCCATCGCCGCTTCTTGGAGGCGGGCGCCGACATCATCGAGACGAACACCTTCGGGGCGACGAGCATCACCCAGAGCGAGTTTTTCGTCGACGATCCGCGCGAGCACGGCGGGCGCAAAGACCCTGCGTTTTACCAAGGCATCATCGAGGACAAATTCCTCGACGACCTCGCCTACGAGATCAACCTCGAGTCTGCGCGCCAGTGCCGAAAAATGGCCGATTTGGTCGCCTCGAAGGACGGCAAGCAGCGCTTCGTCGCGGGGGCGATTGGTCCCCTCACGGTGTCGCTCTCGAACTCCCCCGACGCCGACGACGCCGGCTTCCGCGTGTGCACGTTCGACCAGGTGAAGACCTCGTACGTGCGTCAGATCCGCGCCCTCATCGAGGGTGGCTCCGACGTGCTCCTCGTCGAGACGATCTTCGACTCGCTCAACGCGAAGGCCGCGATCGTCGCGATCGAAGAGGTGTTCGCAGCCGACCGCGTGAAGCTCCCGATCATGATCTCGGCGGCGGTGGGCCGTGGCGGCGAGACGATGATCTCGGCGCAGACGGTGGAGGCCCTCTGGAACGCGGTGAAACACGTGAATCCGCTCGCGATCGGGCTCAACTGCTCGCTCGGGCCGGACCTCATGTACCCGTTTTTGTCGGAGCTCTCGATCAAGTCGAGCGCGGCGGTCTCTTGTTACCCGAACGCAGGCTTGCCTAACCCGCTGTCGCCGACGGGCTTCGATTTGGAGCCGGCGGACATGGGCCGCTACCTCGGTGAGTTCGCCGACGGTGGGCTCTTGAACATCGCAGGCGGCTGCTGCGGCAACACGCCGGAGCACATCGCCGCGATCGCGAAGGCGCTCGAAGGCAAGGCCCCCCGCGAGGCGCGCGATCTCCAGAAGACGCAGGTCTCCGTGCCCGCGGTGGTCGAAGAGACGAAGCCGCTCCGCCTCTCCGGATCGCTGCCTTTTACGCAGCAAGTCGGCATTTTCATGATGATCGGCGAGCGCACGAACGTGGCGGGCTCGCCCAAGTTCGCGAAGCTCATCAAAGAAGGAAAGTACGAAGAGGGCGTCGCGATCGCACGTCAGCAGGTGGAGAGCGGCGCCAACGTCATCGACATCTGCATGGACGAGGGCATGATCGACGGCCCGACCGCGATGGCGCGGTTCCTCTCCCTCCTCGGCAGCGAGCCGGAGGTCGCGAAGGTGCCCTTCATGGTCGACTCCTCGAAGTGGGAGGTCATCGTCGCGGGCCTGAAATGCCTTCAGGGAAAGGGGATCGTGAACTCGATCTCGTTGAAAGAAGGCGAAGAGAAGTTCCGCGAGCAGGCGCGCCTCATCTTGCAATACGGCGCCGCGGTGGTGGTCATGGCCTTCGACGAAAAGGGCCAAGCGGCGACCTACGAAGACAAGATCCGCATCTGCAAGCGCGCCTACGACATCCTCGTCGCGGAGGGCATTCCTCCGGAGGACATCATCTTCGATCCGAACGTGCTCACCGTCGCGACGGGCATCGAGGAGCACAACAACTACGCGGTCGACTTCATCGAGGCCACGCGCTGGATCAAGGCCAATTTGCCTCACGCGAAGGTGAGCGGCGGCATCTCGAACGTGAGCTTCAGCTTCCGCGGGAACAACCACGTCCGCGAGGCGATGCACTCGGCGTTCTTGTTCCACGCCATCCGCGCCGGCCTCGACATGGGGATCGTGAACGCAGGCATGCTCGACCTCTACGAAGAGATCAAACCCGAGCTCCGCGACCTCGTGGAGGACGTGCTCCTGAACCGCCGCCCCGACGCGACCGAGCGGCTGGTGGACTTCGGCGAGAAGCTGAAACAAGCCCACTCCGGCGAAGCGACCTCCGAGAAAAAGGAAGAGGAGTGGCGCAAAGGCACGGTCGAAGAGCGGCTCTCCCACGCGCTCGTGAAAGGCATCGACACGTTCATCGATGGTGACACCGAAGAGGCGCGCCAGAAGCTCGGGAAGCCCCTCCTCGTCATCGAAGGTCCGCTCATGGACGGGATGAGCGTGGTCGGCGATTTGTTCGGCGCGGGGAAGATGTTCTTGCCGCAAGTGGTGAAGAGCGCACGCGTGATGAAGAAGGCCGTCGCGTACCTGACGCCCTACATGGAAGCCGAAAAGGCGGAGATGGCGGCGCGCGGCGAAGTGCAGCGATCGCAGGGAAAAATCGTGCTCGCGACGGTGAAAGGCGACGTGCACGACATCGGCAAGAACATCGTCGGGGTGGTGCTCGCCTGCAACAACTACGAGGTCATCGACATGGGCGTCATGGTCCCGTGCGAGAAGATCCTCGAGAAGGCGAAGGAGGTCGGCGCCGATCTCATCGGGCTCTCCGGGCTCATCACGCCGTCGCTCGACGAGATGACCTTCGTCGCGCGCGAGATGGAGCGCCAAGGGTTCAAGCTCCCGCTCCTCATCGGCGGCGCCACCACCAGCCGCGCCCACACCGCGGTGAAGATCGCGCCGCACTACAGCCAGCCGGTGGTGCACGTCCTCGACGCGAGCCGCGCCGTCCCGGTGACCACGAGCCTCCTCAGCGACGACGGCCGCGACGCGTTCGTCCTCAAGCACCGCGCCGACTACGACGATCTCCGCCGCATCCACTCGCAGCCGAAGCACAAGCTCGTGAGCCTGGAGAAGGCACGCGCGAACGCGACCAAGATCGAGTGGAAAAAAGAAGACGTCTCGGTGCCGGAGAAGACCGGCATCACAGTCTTGACCGACGTGCCGATCGCGACCCTGCGCGCGTACATCGACTGGACTCCCTTCTTCCACACGTGGGAGCTCAAGGGCGTTTACCCCCGCATCCTCGAGCACGAGGTGTACGGCGAACAGGCGAAGAAGATTTTCGCGGAAGCGAACGAGCTCCTCGACGAGCTCGTGTCGACGAAGAAGATCCTCACCGCGCGCGGAATCTACGGAATTTTCCCTGCCAACGCGGTGGGTGACGACGTGGAGCTCTACACCGACGAGACACGCTCGACCGTGCTCGAGAAGTTCCATTTCTTGCGCCAGCAACAAGAGAAGGAGAAGGGAAAGCCGAACCAGTCGCTCGCCGACTTCATCGCCCCGAAGGGCACCTTCGCCGATCACATCGGGGCCTTCGCCGTCACGAGCGGGATCGGCCTCGGCGACGAGGTGAAGCGCCTCCGCGCCGCGCACGACGACTATGCCGCGATCATGCTCGAGGCGGTCGCCGATCGCCTCGCCGAAGCGTTCGCGGAGTACCTCCACGAGCGCGCGCGCCAGGAGTGGGGCTTCGGCAAGAGCGAGGGCCTCACCAAGGACGAGCTCATCGCCGAGAAATACAGAGGGATCCGCCCCGCCGCCGGCTACCCCGCGTGCCCCGACCACACCGAGAAGGGCCCGCTCTGGAAGCTGCTCGGGGTCGAGGAGAAGGTCGGCATGACCCTCACCGAGTCGTTCGCGATGTGGCCGGGCTCGAGCGTGAGCGGGCTCTACTTCGCGCACCCCCAGGCGCGCTACTTCACGCTCGGCAAGATCGATCGCGACCAAGCCCTCGACTACCACGCGCGCAAAGGCATGACCTTGGGCGAGGTGGAGCGCTGGCTCGGACCGAACCTGGGTTACGAGCCCGCGTCCTGATCGGAGCCGACCTCGGTAGGCGATCGAGGCCTCTCGCGAGCGCGGGAGGCCTTTTTCGCGAGCGCGCGCGATAAATGCATCATGCATACATATGCGCTCGGAGGAACGCGCCGGCCGAGCCGTGGCTCGTGGCCGCGCGGAACAGGTGATTGGCCGCGGGCGACAAGTGGGGCGGCGGGGCGCGCTGCACAGTCTCGTCATCGTCCAGGACGGACGAAGGAGGCTTCTGCCATGTCACGTTCGCTTCGCATGCTTCGCCACGCCGCCACCGGAATTTCAGCCGCGATGCTCTTCACCGCTGCCCTCGCGGGCTGCCCGGAGGACGAACCGCCCGCCACCCCCGATGCCTCTGCGCCGTTGCCGTCGACGACTCCGTCGAGCTCGTCGACCACACCTCCCGCCGGCAACGACGCAGCCCCACCCGATGCGGCGACGCCGCTCGCGCCGACCCACACCGGGCTCGTCTCGATCCAGGACATCACGATCGCGAACGTGCCGGCGGCCGGCCACGGGCTCACCGCGACCACGATCTTGACTCGCGTGGTGGCGCCGGAATACGAGGAAATTCCTGGCTCGGTAGAAGGGTGCCGCGTCTTCACGTACGACGTCGACTCGAAACCTCAGCCGCCCGAAGAAGACCACGGTGTGCTCCGCATTGGCGGCGCGAAGGGCGGAAATCTAGAGTGCCGCTTCGTCCCGCAGCGGGGCTACGTGTGCCCCACCGCGACCGGCGCGGGCACGTTCACCGTAGAACCTCCCGCGGGAGGCGCCGCGACCGCGGCGTACACCGTGCCCGGCGCGGCCTTCTCCGCGAACGACGTCGGGAGATACTTGCAGATCGCAGGTACCGGCGCAGGGGGCAACCTCGGCGCTTTCGCGATCGTCGCGGCTCCGAGCGCGACGCAGGTGGTCGTCGCCAACCCGCGCGCGGTGGCCGAGTCTTTCCCTGGAAATTTCACGGTCGTCGCAGGCGCTGGCCCCACGCCGAACGATCTCTATCGTCCGTTCGAGGGCGTCTCGGCGATCGACTTGGAGCTCCCCGAGAAGGTGACGTTCGCGAGCCCGAAGGCGACCTTGCGTCCTGGCGACGCGTTCACCCTCGACGAGACCAGCGCGCGCACCCTCGTCGCGATCCCGCTCGACGGCGCAGCGACGACCCTACGGTGCTCTTCCTGCGGCACCGCCGATGGCACGATCGTCCGCATCCAGACCACCGACGCGAGCATCGCCGGCCTCTCCCCCGTCGCCTTCCCTGCCCCGAAGAAGAAGTCTGCGGAGATTCAATGCGTGCGGGTCGGCACCGGCGAGATCACCGTGCCCGCGGCGGCGATGGAGTTTCTGAAGAAGAGCCACCTCGCCTCCCCCGTCACGCGCATCCGAACCGCGTTCATGCGCGACGGGCTCCGCGTCCACACCGCCGCCGCGCCGCTCCCCGCGAACCGCATCGCGCTCGCGGTAGGGCGCGGGACGATCGGCTTCACGAACCCCTGACACGTCCGCCAGGCTCTCGACGGCTGACCGCGACGCCATGCCTCGACGCGCGGTCGGCCGGCTTCACTCGAGAAAACAAGGCCTGTTCGGACCGGCACGGTACGTGTATGGCGCACGCGATGCCTGCGTCGTACCGACCCTCGTCGTTCTCCGGCACCGTCGCGAGCACCAACGCATCGCGCGTTTTGGGCATGGGAAGGCGCCGTGGCGCGCACGCGAAGGGCCCGCCGGAGAGCACCGAGCGCATCGCGGCCGCGCGCATGTTCGAGATTTGGTCCGACCTGGTGCACGAGCTCGACGCTCCAGGGTTACCGCTAGAGACAGCGCGACATTTCCGAATGGAAGATCTGGGCCTCCTCGGGCTCGTGGTGATGACGGCGCCGACCGCGCTCGCGGGGCTCGAGTCGTTCGTTCGTTATGGCGCGCTCCTCAACGACGGTCGCACGATGTCGCTCGAACGAGACGACCGCACCGTGACCCTCGCGCTCCACGATCCGGCGCCGTTGGCGCTCGGGGTGCGGCTCTCGCACGAGGCCACGTTCGCGCAGATCGCGCGCGGAGTCCAAGAGCTCGTCGGGGCGGCCGCTACGCCGCGGAGGGTCTCGCTGAGGCACGAGCCCACCTCGACCGCGAACGTGCTACGTGCTTATTTTTCCTGCCCCGTGGAGCTCGGAGCGGACTCGGATCGCATCGTGTTCGATCGCTCTCTCCTCGACGTCGCGCGTCCGGCGGGCAACGTAGCGGTGTGGCGCTACCTCAGCGCGCGCGCCGAGGCCGAAGCCGCAATGCTCGCGCCACGTCCCCTCGCGAGCCGCGTGAAGGACGCCGTGACCTGCGCGATCCTCGAAGGTAAGGTCCCCAATCTAGAGGCGACCGCGTCTGCGCTCGGGACTTCGGGCCGGAGCCTTCGTCGCAGCTTGGCTACCGCCGACACGAGCTTCCGCGCGCTCGTCGACGACGCGAAACGAACGCGAGCGCTCGAGCTTCTCCGAGGCGCGCGCCACTCGGTCACTCGCATCGCCTTCGACCTCGGATTTTGCGACTCGAGCGCGTTCGTGCACGCCTGCCATCGATGGTTCGGCTGCGCCCCGAGCGAGATCGTCGGCACTCCGGCGGGGTCGAACGACGAGCGCTAATCACACGAAGTATCGGAAATTCGGCGATCCCGTGCTCACGCTCGCTCGCGTCGCTGCCGTTCGCATCGGCTCGCGTAAGATCGCGACATGCGCAAAACGGTGACCGCTGCTTCTCTCGTCGTGGCGATCGTGGGCTGTCGGCACGCGCCACCGCAAGAGCCTCCGCAGGTGCTCGAAGGCACGTATCTCGTCGGCGCGCGGCTGCCCGTGCGGGCGAGCGCGGGTGGCCGCGTGCTCGGCACCACCACGTGCGACGGGCCCACCGCAATCCTCGCTCGCGAAGCGACAGGGACACGTGTTCGCGCCTTCGCGCCGAGCGGAATCTTCATCGCCGAGGGAATGATCGACGACGCGGATCTCGCTCGCAGCGTCGGCAGCAAAACCGAGCGCGAAGCCTGCGACGGCGGCATCGTCGTGGTGCGATCGGACACGATCCCGGAGCGAGCATCCCTCGCGCTCACCCCGCCCATCCTCACGAAGGTCGATCGGTCGGCGACGTGGAACGGTGAGGGAGACATCTTTCACGGCGCCGACTGCGCTCGATCGGCGGCCGAAGGATCATCGTTGAAGGAAGTGGACGACCTCCCCGACGAGCACGTCGATCGGACGTGGGGACTCGCGCTCGAGGACGGCGACCGTCACGTACGGCTCACCGGCCCGACGGAGGTACGAAAGAAACGCGACGCCGCGCCAGTCTCCGACTCGTACCTTTGTCTCCGAGACTTCGCGATCGTGGGAAAAATAGGCCCAACGTTGCTCGTCGTCCGTGCCGGCGCCCGCCTCGCGAGCGTGCTTCCGGTTGCCTACGATCCGAGCGACGCGGTCCGATGGTACCGGTCGAGCGACGCCTGTTTGCGCGAGAACCCGAAACCCTCGCCGCAGATCGCGGCCGAGCTCGCGCTACGCCACGGCTGCTCCTGAGCGCCGGAACACACGCCGTCGACACACGAATGGTTCCGCCACGACCCACGCGCGATGCGTCGCACGAGTGGCGCGTAGAGTCGTTCGCCACGGCTCCGGTATTCCTCCTCCTTCGCGCGCTGCATTTGTCCTTCATGCGCGGTTTTGCCCTGCTACCTTGGGGTCCAAGGTGGGTCGTTTCGCGGTCGGAGTCATCGTGTTGGGGCTCGCGCTCCCGCCTATGGTCGCGTCCGCCGACCTCCCCCGCGACGAGGCGACCAAGTCTGCCACGAAGGACGACGTCGACGGCGCCCGGGCCGCGTTCCAAGAGGGCGTGAAGCTCTACCAGGGCGCCGACTACCTCGGAGCGCGCGAGAAGTTCGCCGAGGCCGAGCGCCTCCACCACGCGTCGGTCATCGTCTACAACCTCGCGCTCACCGAAGAGCGACTCGGACACGTTCAAGCCGCGGTCGACGGGTACGAGCGCTACATCGCGGACGAGGGCGAAAAGGGCGAGTTTTCCACCCCCGCCGCGATCGCATCGGCCCAGCTCAAGGCGCGCTCGGCGAAGATCCGCGTCGAGAGCGACCCGTCCGGGCTCCGCATTTACGTCGATGGCTCGCCGGTCGAAGAGCGCACCCCGACCCAGATCCTCCTCGCCGCCGGCTCGCACCACGTCGTCGTCGAGGGCGAAGGCATCCGCGAAGAACGGGACGTACGCGCCGTCTCCGGAAAATCCGAGACGGTCACGTTCACGCGCACCGAGAAGAGCCCCGTCGGTGATCGTCCACCCCCTGCGAAGGTGCCCGATCTCCCCAAGCTCGCGCCCGTCGTCGTGGGCCCCGGGCCCGAAGGTTTCGTGTTCGGCGCCCATTTCGTCGCCGTCCCCTATGCCTTCTTCAAGGCCGACACGGGCCCCCAAGACGCCACCGCGACCGGCGCATCGATTGGACTCTCCGTCGAGGGTGGATATGCCTTTACCAAGCGCGCGGAGATCCTCGTTCGTGCGCTCGCGGCGGTGGGCTCCGAGTGCGGGAGCTTCGTCGGCTCCAACTTTCTCTCCGTTGGCCCCGCGGTGTCCGTTCGTGTCGTCGACTGGGCGTGGCTCGGCGTGAGCCTGCTCGGCGGGCAAGCGCAGGCGTGCAACAAGGAGCGAAACCTCGCGACGAACATCGTGTTCTCGCCCACGTTCGACATCGGCTTCGCCGTGGCCACGCAGCCTTATGGGCAGTGGATGATCACGGCGAGCGTGGGGTATTACTTCGCGAACCCGGACAACGACAACCGCGTGCTTTACGCGCCGGTAGGCTTCGGGCTGCGCTTCTTCTGAGGCTTTTTTAGCCGCGGATCGTGGGCGGGCTCGAAGTCGAACGCGTCCGGGAGGAGCGCCGCGAGCGACGTGTGTCGCGCGTTCGCGACCTGGCCCTCGACGCCGACGAGCACGATCGGAAAGTCGCGCGCGAACTCGCCCATCGTCTGCCGACACAGGCCACAAGGCGACCCACCTCGTTTACCGGGCGTGACGATCGCGAGCGCCACCGGGTCGCGCTCGCCGGCCGCGACCATCGCCACGATCGCCGTACGCTCGGCGCATATGCCCACGGGATAAGAGGCATTCTCCACGTTGCAGCCGTGAAAGATCTTGCCACTCTTGGTGAGGAGCGCAGCGCCCACGTGAAACTTGGAATATGGCGCGTACGCCTTCTTCTGCGCGAGCTTCGCCTCTTTCACGAGCGTGTCGAACGCGATTCCCTTCTTCCCCACCTTCGCGGCGGCGACGCGGCTCACTGCGCCCCCGCCGCCACGATCCACCCGCGGAGGAGGGCGACCAGCTTGTCGCGCGAGGCGCGCGCGGTCTCCTCTACTTCGGCGTGGTTCAGCTCGGTCTTGGAGATGCCAGCGGCGAGGTTCGTGATGCAGGAGAGCGCGCCGACCTTCACCTTCATGTGACGGAGCGCGATCGTCTCGAGCACGGTGCTCATGCCGACCGCGTGCGCGCCCATCGTGCGGAGCATGCGGATCTCGGCCGGCGTCTCGTAGGTGGGGCCGAGGAGCCCGGCGTACACGCCTTCGCGCAGGGAAAAACCAGCTTCTTTCGCGACACGATGGGCCGCCTCGCGGAGCCCGGGATCGTACGCGGCGGACATGTCCGGGAAGCGCGGACCGAGCGCGTCCTCGTTGGGGCCCACGAGCGAGCTCTGCCCGGTGAGGTTCAAGTGATCCGAGAGCACCATGAGATCCCCGGGCGCCCAGCCCGCCTCGATCCCACCGGCCGCGTTCGTGATCAAGATCGACGAAGCCCCGAGCCGCGCCATCGTTCGTGCGCCATGGACCACGCTCTCCACCGGGTGCCCCTCGTAGAGGTGAACACGGCCCTGCATGCAGACGACAGGGACTCCACCCACGCTCCCGAAACACAGGTTTCCCGAGTGACCGACGACCGTCGAGGAAGGGAGGTGAGGGAGCTCCTGATAAGGAACCTTTACCAAATTCTCGAGGGTGTCTGCGAAGCCTCCGAGGCCGCTCCCGAGCACGAGGCCTACGCGAGGGGGCACGAACGCGCCGCCGCGAGAGCTCTTTTCGCGCGCGATTCGGGTCGTTTCGTCGAGGCGGCCGAGGAGGGTCGATTCACTCATGGGGACCGGAGCATACCGAAGCTCGCGCCTCGCGTGCACGGCTCGATGTGGAATACACGCGCCTCGCGCGCCTTCTTCGACTCGGTGCGTAAGCGGTGACGGCATGAAAGCGAAGCGGGCTCTCGCGCGTTCCCTGGAGAGCCCGCCCTACCCTCTGGAGCTACCGCCCCCTACGCTCGGAGGAGCACTCGGAGCACGTCATGGAATTTTTCTCGGACTTTTTGTTGCTCGCGTTCGGGCTAACGCACCTCGCGCCGCTCGCCGCCCCGTTCGCGTATCGCGCGGCAGAGACCAGACACCGCGCCGAATGGCAGGAGTTCACCCTCCCGAAGGTCACGCTCGACGTAAGCGCGTACCGCTCGGGAGGGCCGGTGGTGCCCGGACACCTCGAGCGCGCGCCGGTGCTCGTGCGATTCGCGGCGGCGAGCTGCTTCGTGTTCGGATCGATGTTCTTGCCCGGGCTCGCGTGGGCGCTCGTCGGGCTCGTCGCGGCGGGAGCGGGGCTGCTCGGCATTCCGGGGCTCATCATCGCAGGCTGGCTTTGGACGGCAGGAACAGGGCTTCTTCGGGGCACGAAAGAGGGCGCGATCTCGGCAGCGCGTGCAGCCACGGTGTCCGCGTACTTCAACGTGTTCCTCGTCCTCGGCGGCATCTCCGTGACGATCCTCGCCCCAGACGAGGGCTTCCGGGTCTTCGCGGCGTTCACTTCGTTCTACGCTTGTCTCTCCCTCGCGCAGGCGGTCATGGTCGCGAAGGCCGCGCATCTCGTGGCAGAGCACCACGGAGACGACTTCGACACGATCGTCGACAGCCACCTCCCGATCTTCCTCCGCCAGCTGCTCGCGCGAAAGCGGCTCCGCGCGGCGTGAGCGACGATCCCGGCACGAAACACGGACGGTGCTAGAAGCGGAGACGTGAGCCTTTGGACCCCCGATAGCTGGAAGGGATTCCCACTCCAGCAAGACGTCCCCTACGACGACGAGGCCGGCCTGGCGGCGGTCGAACGTAAGCTCGAGAGCCTGCCTCCCCTCGTCACGTCGTGGGAAGTGGAGAAGCTGAAGGGGCTCGTCGCCGACGCACAGGCCGACAAGCGCTTCCTCCTCCAAGGCGGCGACTGCGCCGAGACGCTGGCTGATTGTCGCCCCGAGAACATCGCCAACAAGCTCAAAATCTTGCTGCAAATGTCGCTCGTGCTCGTTCACGGCGGCAAGAAGCCGGTCATCCGAGTGGGTCGCTTCGCAGGCCAATACGCCAAACCTCGGTCGTCGCCCGAAGAAGAGCGCGACGGCGTGAGGCTCCCCAGTTACTTCGGTGATCTCGTGAACGGCGCGGACTTCACCAAAGAAGCCCGGCGCGCCGATCCGCGCGCGATGCTGAACGCCTACATGCACTCGGCGATGACGCTCAACTTCATCCGCTCCCTCACCGCGGGCGGGTTCGCCGATCTCCACCACCCCGAGCAGTGGGACCTGGCTTTTTTGTCGCGCGCGGAGCTCTCCGCCGAAGTGCGTGCAGAATACACCAACATGTCGCGCACCCTCGCGGAGGCGGTGCGTTTCATGGAGGCGCTCGGCGAGCGAACGGTCGATCAGCTCACGCGGGTCGAGTTCTTCACCAGCCACGAGGGGCTGAACCTCCGCTACGAGTCGGCCCAAACGCGCAAGGTGCCCCGCCGAAAGGGTTATTACGATCTCACCACCCATATGCCGTGGATCGGCGAGCGCACTCGGGCCGAGGGCGGCGCCCACGTCGAGTTCTTCCGCGGAATCGCGAACACGGTCGGCGTGAAGCTCGGCCCGAAGGTCGCCCCCGACGAAGCCTTGCGCCTCTTCGAGCGGCTCGATCCGGAGAACACGCCCGGGAAGATCGTGGCCATCACACGCATGGGCCGCGCGAACGTGGAGACGTCGCTCCCGCCTCTCGTGGAGGCGATTCGGCGCGAAGGGCGGCGCGTGCTCTTCGTATGCGATCCCATGCACGGCAACACGAAGAGCACCGCGAGCGGCCTGAAGACGCGCGATTTCGGCGACATCTTGAGCGAGGTGGAGTCCACCTTCGACGTGCTCGAGGCGAGCGGAGGCCACCTCGGCGGCGTGCACTTCGAGCTCACCGGCGAAGACGTGACCGAGTGCACTGGCGGTGGTCTCCGCGAGGCGGACCTCGACAAGAACTACGTGAGCGTCTGCGATCCGCGGCTCAACTACCGCCAAGCGCTGGAGATGGCGTTCCTCATCGCGCGCCGCCTCGCCAAACGCCGGAGCTCCGTGCCGCCGCCTCCCGAAGACAGCGAAGCTCGCCCCCGCGGCTGAGTCGAGCCCAAGCAAAAACGAGGCAGATCGCTCTGCCTCGTTTCGTGCGTTTTCACTTCGCCCCGATCGCGCCAACGTTGGCGCGTGCTCTTAGCCGAGGAGCGGGAGCGGCTCGTGGGTGGCCGGGAGGGGAAACTGGTTCGCGAAGGGAGCCTTGTCGACCCCGAGCACACGCCGAACCTCACGGTGGATGTGGGACGGGTAAATGCGGAGGCCCTTCGTGTCCATGTCGGGGAGGGTCTGGTTCACGTCGTTCTTCGCGACGCGGAGGGCCTTGTGGCCTTCGTCTGTCTTGCCAATCGCACGACCGCCGCGAATTCCGGGGCCGGAGAGCAACACGGAGGTCACGTTCCAGTGATCCTTGCCATTGCCCGTGTTGTACTTGGGAGTACGGCCGAAGTCGCTCGTGACCATCACGAAGAGCTTGTCCTTGATGCCGAGCTGCGCGGCGCGGAGGAGCACGTAGCGGTAGCGCGCGAGGAACGTGGCCATCGACGACGTCTGGTTCACGTCGTGTTGGGCGTGGGTATCGAAGCCGCCTTGCGCCCACGTGGCCGATACCGAAATACCGGCCTGGAAGCAGCGAAGGATGGTCTCGAGGGGGCGACCGAGGTCGACGAAGCGGCTCACGCCGCCGTTTTGCGCCGCGGTGAGATAGGCGCGTGTATCCGGCGCCAGGTCGTTCGCGAACGTGTCGATCGCGGGGGTGGCTCCGGTCGCTACGCTCTTCAAGAGGTTGATCGCGTCGCCGCTCTTCGTGGCGTCGCGGAGCGCGTTGAGGGTGCGCTTCTCGCGCGGGAGGGTGGCCTGCGCTTGGAGCGCGTTCATGCGCTCGTTGCGAATGGCCAGGATCTTCTTTTGGCCCACCTCGGTGAGGAGGCCTCGCTCTTCGCCGCCCTTGAACGGATCGGCGAGCAAGTCGACCTTGTTGCCCGGGAATCGGGAGATGCCGACCACGTCGCCGGTGCGGTTGTAATAACCACTCGCGAGGAAGGCCATCGGCACTTGGCGCTCGCGCGCGACCTGGCCCGCGAAGAGCGCGGCGAGGGCGGGGAGCTCTACGTCGTTGTGGCCACAGGCGAGCCCTTGCACGCCCGTGTCGTGGTTGTTCGTCTGCGTGTCGACGCCGTTGATGACGAGCACGTCGCGTCCGACCGTCTGGAAGAAGTTCTGCGGATCCTCGATCGGCGAGCCGTTCGCGGTGAGCAGGAATTTCCCCTGTGCGGTGGTGGTCGGAACGGGAATACCGTTCACGTTTCCGACGCCGGTGACGAGGCGATTCTCGTACGCGGGGGCGGTGCCCTCGGCGGTGAGCTTGCCGTCGCAGAGGAGCGTGGGATCCCACCCGCCTCCTGCGTGCATATGAAGGAAATACGGGCCTCCCCAGGTGGCCTCTTGGGCGCTGGCTTGGGAGGAGGTACCCCACGGGGCGAGAAGTGAGATGCCCGTGAGGCCGACCAGCTTGAGAAAATTGCGGCGTTCCATGGGGGGCTCCCTCATTCGTGCGTGAAGCGGTAGTCGGTCAGGAGGTAGGTCACGACGGCCTGCCACGAACGAATCGTGAAGTTTTCGTCGCGATCGATGCGCATGCCCACTTCGTAGGGAGCCTTGTCCGGGCGCGGACGGAGCTTCTCGAAGACAGCGCGCTGATTGCCGTTCTGATCGGCCTCGAACTTCACGCCCTTGTCCCAGTCGTTGTCGGCGACGCAGCGGTTGCTGCCGATGCCCTTCGAGTTGCCGTCCGGCTTGTCGAGGTCGGTCTGCTCGAGGTCCTTCCAGACGTCGACGAAGAGCGCATAAGCCTGCGCCACTTCTGCGCCGTTCGGGTCCACCGTCTCGCCGAGGAAACGATAGAAGAGATAGGCGATGTTCTGCTTGATCTTGCCTTCCGAGTCCGGCACGGCGACGAGAGGGGCGTCCTTGTTCGCGCGGGGCGTGAAGGGCACCGTGTTCATCTCCACGTTGCGGAAGAGGCGGCGATCGCCCTGCGCCTTCGTGAAGTCGTAGCTCGTCGCGCGACAGGCCACGAGCGCGCCCGCGTACTGCGAAGTAGCGACCATGATCGGGCTCATCGTGTCGGTTCGCTTCGTTACGTCGCCGGAGTCGATGCCGCCGTATACGAGGCGCCATTCGTCGTCCGCGACGAGGTCGGACCGGAGGTATCCGTCGCGCGCGCGGGTCTCGTCTTTGCGCGCGGCCTCGTTCTGGAAGAAGTAGAGGCCCGTCGTCGCGCGGTACTTGCGGCCCAACATTTCGGGAGTGAGGAGCCGCCCTTGGCCGAGGCCGGCGTGGAGGCCGTCCTTCGCGCCGTCGCCCGATTTGGCGCGGAAGTAAGGGCTCTTTACGATCGCGAGCACGAGCTTGCGGAGGTCGAACTTGGAGCGGACGAACTCGCCGCCCGCCTTCACGAACCAGTCGTTCTGCTCGTTGAAGGCCTTCACGCGATCTTCGTAGTCGAGGGCGGCCTTGTCTTGCGGGAACGAGAGCGGCTCGTCGCCGACGATGCCGGTGTACATGACCTGCGCGATCGAGACGCCGAAGCGCGGATCACGGGGGATTTGTGCGCCGAGCCACATCGCCGCATTGCCGTAGTTCTCCGGCGGCATCTGCGTGGTGTTGAACCCGGGGGGCAACATGTCGTCGTGCCATTTGTCGGCCGGGTCGAAGCGGGTGAGCGTTTGCTCGCCGAAGCCGCGGAAGCCGCCCGCGACCGGGTCGAGCACCTTGTGGCAAACCGAGCACATGGCCGAGTTGCTGGTGGGGTTCTGGACCGAGGTGAGCGCGGTGGAGTCGACCGGGCGCTGCGCGAACTTGAAGATGTCCGTCGCGAGGAAGTTCTTGAGGACGATGCGGGCGCGCTTGCGGCCCTTGTTCGTCGGGGTGGTCTCCCAGCGGTTCAAGAAGGCCGGGGTCGTGAGCACGCCGGCGGCAGGGACGCCCGTGGTCTTCGCCGCGCCTTCGCGGGTGGTGGAGTTCTGCACCGGCGAGAAGTCGATCCGCTTCCAGTCGAGGAAGCTCGTCGGAGCGAGCGGCTTGTCGTGCGGCATGCCGTACATCTTCGCGGTGTACGGATTGGCCACGATGTAGCTGCCCGCGACCACGTCCGAGAACGGCTGGTCGTTGCGGACGACGTACTCGATGAAGCGCATCGGCTCTTCGGTGATCGAAGCCGAGGCCCACGTTCGATTCTCGGGCGTGTAGCCGGGGAAAGAGTCGTCGTAGAGCTCGGGCGCGTTGTCGAACACGCTGCCTTGCCCGGCGTCGATCCCGCGCTCGGTGAGGAGCGCGTCGTTCCAGATTTCGCGGAGGCGATCGTAGAAGAGCTCTTCGCGGGTAAGCTTCACGATGAGCGAGTCGAAGCCGAGGTCGGTCGAGGCGAGGGCGAGCTCCTCGTCGGTCGCGTAGCGCCCCGCGAGGACGATCGCCGCCTTGCGCGCGGTGTCGCGGAGGGGGAGCAGTTGCACCTGGAGGGTGTCGGCGCCGGAGCACTCGCGGGTCACGCCTTCGCGCAGCTCCGTCACGAATTTCTCGAGGATTTGGTACTCCTCCGAGTCTTTCGTGAACACCGCGCCGCCGCCGTGACCGCGCTCGCCGAGCGGCTTCACGAGGATGAGGGGCGTGTCGCGGACTTGAATCTCGGAGAAGTCGCGAATCGCGTTGATGTTGGCCGACACGAAGTCGGGGTACGTCTCGCGGTACATCTTGAACTTCGCGCCGGCCTGCTCGGCCACGCCGCCCGCGGAGTGGCAGCCCGCGCACGACTGCATGGCCTTTCCGTAGACCTGCGTCGTGAAGTATTCGCGTGTGCTGATGCACGCCGAACCGGAGCCTTCGTCTCCGCTTCCACAGCCCGTGGTGCCAGGGCCGATGAAGATAGTTGCCAATGCAACTCCTCCGAGCGACAAGGCACGGATGCGCGAACGACTGCCAAAGATCTTTTCGTGACCCATTCGGCCTCCCAGGGTCATCAATGGAACGATTCTAAGGCGGTCTGGTCAAGAAACCTCTCGATAGGAAAACGATTTCGGTGAGCGGACCGATGGCGGGGTGCGCACATACCTACCTGCGCCAGCTATCCCGTCAAACACACTTTGGCGATGCAAAGTCGACCGACCACGCCAAACCTGTTAGGGTGTCGGAACATGTCGAACGGCACCGTGCGGTGGGCGCGACTCTTGTTCTTTACGGCTTCCATGCTCCTGCCCCTCGCGGCGCTCGGCGGTCTCGTGACCGCGTGCAGCTCCGACGAGGAAGACGGCACCGGGGGCTCGGCCACACCTCCACCCGACTACACTCCGGTGGAAGCCTCGGCGCAGAACCCGCTGCCGCCCGGCGCAGGTCCGCGCCCCGATAGCGGCACCGTGACGCCGCCGCCGGTCGACGCAGGGCGCGACACGAGCGCCCCCATGGATGTTAACGTTCCCGAAAGCTCGCCCGCAGACACGGGCGCCGCAGACGGCACGGTTGGGTAGTTCTTTCGAGGAAGCAATGACGAAGACAGCGACGTTTTTTGGCACCGTCGGGTTCATGACGGTGGCGGCACTCACGGTTTACGGCACGGGCTGCAGCTCGGACGACACCACCGCCGACGCGGGCACCGGCACGAGCACCTCCGCGGCGTTCAAGTCGAACTGCCAGCGCTGCCACGGGGCCGAAGGCGCGGGCGCGGGCCGGTACCCGGCGATCCCGGGCAGCAAGACGGACAGCGAGGACAAGTTCGTCGCCTTCGTGCGCGCCGGAAGCAGCGGCACCGAGATGAGCGCCTACAGCGCCTCGCAGATCTCGGACGCCGATCTGAAGAGCGACTACGCGTTTCTGAAGTCGAAGCGCTGAGCTCGTTGAACGCAACCAGCACTCCACCCGGCGGTCGCGCCGTCTTGGTGGCGGTTCAGCTACCGGGCGTCACGGAAGAAGAGCACAAGGCCAGCTTGGAAGAGCTCGGCCGCCTCGTCCGTACGCTCGGATACACCCCTATTGCCGAGGTCTCGCAGCGCCGGGAGAACTTCTCCCCCGCCGCCGTGCTCGGAGAGGGAAAGCTCCACGATCTGGCGGAAATTACCGGCGGATCGGGGCACACCGGCACCACCGTCCCTCGCAAGAAGGACAAGGCCCGCCTCCGCCGCGAGGACGACTCCCGCGACTCGTCCTCCGACGTTGGCGACGACGACGACGACGACGATGCCGAGCCCACGGTCGAGCTCGTCGCGGTGGACCACGACATCACGCCGAGCCAAGCGCGAAACATCGAGCGCGCGACCGGCGTGCAGGTGCTCGATCGAACCGGCGTGATCGTCGAGATCTTCCACCGCCACGCGAAGAGCCGCGAGGCCAAGCTGCAGGTCGAGATCGCGCGTCTCACGTACACGGCGCCGCGGATCCGAGAGTCACCCTCGGGCAAGGAGCGGCAGCAGGGCAAAGGCTCTGGTGAGGCCGCGCTCGAGCTCGATCGCCGCAAGATCCGGGACCGCATCGCGGAGCTCAAAGAAGAGCTCGAGCACGTCCAGAAGGACCAGGGGCAGCGCCGCGCCGCGCGTCGAGACGCACGCCGTGTCGCGCTCGTCGGTTACACGAACGCAGGCAAATCGTCCTTGATGCGCGCCCTCACGGGCTCCCAGGTCTACGTCGAGGACAAGCTCTTCGCGACCCTGGACACCACCGTCCGCGCCCTGACGCCCGAGGTGGTGCCGCGCGTGCTCGTCTCCGACACCGTGGGGTTCATCAAGAAGCTCCCCCACGATCTCGTCGCTTCGTTCAAATCGACCCTCGACGAAGCGCTGGAGGCTACGTTGCTCCTCCACGTCGTCGACGCCTCGGACCCCACGTTCGTCGCGCAGTACCAGGTCACGAAAGACGTGCTCGACGAGATCGGCGCCGACAAGGTGCCGAGCCGGCTCGTGCTCAACAAAGCCGACCGCCTCGACGAGGCCGCCATCGCGGCGCTGAAGCGCCAATACCCCGACGCGCTCCTCGTCTCGGCGCACGCGCCCGAGGGTGTCACTGCGGTCCGCGAGGCCATCCTTGCCTTCTTCGAGTCCACCTACGACGAGCGCACCTATCACCTGCCCTACACCGAGCAGGCGCGCGTAGCGGAGCTCCACGCGAGCACGCGCGTGCTCTCGGAGGACTACGACGAGACCGGCGTGAAGGTCACCGTCCGCGGCGATCCGCAGACCCTCGACCGCTTCGAGCGCCGCGCCCCGGGCTGAACATCCGAGAAAAAGATGGTCGGCGCGCTTGACGAACACGCTGACCAGATCGATAATTCTGGTCACTTTGGAGCAGGCGAAGCGCGACTGCATACTCGTGGCGGCGGCGAAGGCGTTCGCCCAGCGTGGCTTTCGAAAAGCCTCGGTGGACGAAATTGCCAAGAGCGCCGGCGTCGCGAAGGGCACCGTGTACCTCGCCTGCGAGAGCAAAGAAGACCTGTTCTACCAAGCCGTCCACCGCGAGATCCGCGAATGGACGGCGAACGCCGCGCGCCTCATCGATCCGCGTAAACCGGCCGACGAGCTGCTTCTGTCCGTCGCCGTCGCGAGCCTGGAGGACGTGGGTCGTAGGCCCCTCGTTCGCGAGCTCCTCGAAGGCAAACACAGCGAGCTTTTGCCGCAGTGGATGCCGCAGTTCGAAGAGCTTCGCATCCTCGGGCGAAAGAACGTGGTCGAGATTTTGGAGCTCGGAATCGCGCAAGGGCGCTTCCGGGGCGACCTCGACGTGAACGAGGTCGCGACTCTGCTCCAAGACATCAACATGTCGACCCTCATCTTCCAGCGCTACCGCACCGACTTCGACTTCCCCCGAAGGCTGCGCGCGGGGATCGACCTCGTGCTCAACGGTCTCCGTCTCCCCAATCAGAAGGGCACGATCCCCTCGCTCTGAGGGCCGCGCTCGACCTCGTGTACGCGGTCGATCACGACGCTGCTCGCGCCTTCGGTGTGCTTTTTTTTGGCCCTAAAATGACCAAAAAACCCGTTTGGTCATTCGTTTTTCTTCACCCGGAAAGGACAAGCTCATGGCCCTCCTCGAGACCCTCGAACGTTCGTTTCTCTCGCACCTCGTCGCGACGCCGAAGGGACGCGCGCATCTCCTGAACCAGGTCGCGGACGCCGAATCGAACGGCGAATCGAAGGTCTTCGACTCGGCGCTCGCGCTGGTCGACGACGAGGCGATCCGCAAGCTCATCGCGCGCCACGCACGAGACGAGGTGGAGCACGCGAAGATGTTCGAGGATCGTCGCGACGCACAAGGCTTCGACGTCGGCGCGGCGCCGGAGCACCTGCGGCTGATCGTGCGTCTCGACAAGAAGCTCGGCGGGTTCTTCGAACGCGGCGTGCGCACGCGGCGCGACGTGATGGACGCCTACCTGATGCTCCAGGTGGTGGAAGAGCGCGCGTGCACGCAGTTTCCCAAGTTCGCAGACGCGTTTCGAGCAACGGATCCGGTGACGGCGCGGGTGTTCGACGAGGTCGGCAAAGACGAAGAGCGGCACCTCAAGTACTGCCGCGCGATCGCGAAGCAATATGCACCATCGCATGCGATCCACATGCTCACCCTCGCCGAGATGCGCGCGAACGAAGCCGAGTGCTTCGTGGAGAATACACGCGCCGGGTTCGAGTGGGTCCTCGACGGCGGGTACACGGATTTGTCGCCGATCGAACGCACCGGGTGGCGCTCGCTCGGACGTCTCGGGCGCATCTTCGAGACGCCGCGCACCACGCCGTTCGCGACGCTCGCCGCCGCCTGAAGCGCGAGTCGTCGACCCGATCGCGAGAGGCTCTCGTCTGCGCGCGCGCGGGGCACGTCGTCGATGCGCCAGCGGCCGACGAGAGTCGACGCACGCGTGAGCCCGCGACGAAAAATCCGAGCCCACGTTTCGCGCGTATCCTCACGAGCAGAGGAGCCCGTACCCGAGATGATGGAGAGTGCGCTCGTTCGAAAAGCAGGTCGCGCGGCAGGGTTCTTGGGCCTCACGGTGGTGAGCGGGGTCAGCGTCGCGGTGGGTCTCCGTGTGGCCTCGAACGAGAAAAAATGGCTCGTCCGCGATCGCGTGACGGCCGAGTGGTCGAAGGGCCTCTTGAAGCTCTTCGGGGTGGAGCTGGTGCTCGGCGGCGCGCCCCCCGGCGTGCCCGGCGTCGGTCGCGGACAAGGTCGGGTCGTGGTCGCCAACCACAGATCGATCATCGACATCGCGATCTTGCTCGCGACGTTCGGCGGTGCGGTGCTGAGCCGCGCCGATCTGGCGACCTGGCCCGTCGTCGGACCCTCCGCGCGCGCGGCCGGCACCATCTTCGTCGACCGCGCCGACAAAGCGAGCGGTCACAAGGCCATCCTGCAAATGGTCAAAAGACTCGAGGAAAATGACACCATTTGCCTCTTTCCGGAGGGCACCACCTACGCCGACGACGAGGTTCGTTCGTTCAAGCCGGGTGGGTTCGTCGCCGCCGCGCGGACGAGCGCTCCGGTCGTCCCGGTGGGGATCACGTACCCGAACGCGGGCGCAGGCTTCGGCGACGAGACGTTCGTCCAGCACCTCGGGCGCCTCGCAGAGACGCCCCACATGGTGACCCATGTCGAGATCGGTGCGCCGATGAGCATCGCGGAGGGCGAGGCCGTCGATGCCTTTCGCGAGCGGTGCCGGTCCGAGGTCGCGAGGCTCGTGGCGATCGCACGCGCTCGCCACCACACGCGATCGACCTGATCGTGTGTGGTGACACTCGCGCGCCGAAGTACGCAGCGCCGTTCGGATAGAATCGCGACGTGCGACCGCTCGTGATCCTCTGCGTGGCCGCGATCGCCCTCTTCCGTGCGGGTCTCGCTCGCGCAGACGCAGGCGCGGCGAGGACGAACGAGGGCGACACCCTCGTGCACGACGTGGAGCAAATCCTCGCCGCGCGTCAGGTCCCCGGCGCCGCGTTTTCCATCGTCGATCACGCCGGGATGCGCGCGTTCGCGGCCGGCTTCGCGGACATCGAGGCGAACCGACCCGCGACCCGCGACACGCCGTTCCGCGTCGCCTCCGTCTCGAAGCTGCTCGTGCCGCTCGTGGTGCTCGCGCTCGTGGAAGAGGGGCGCATCACGCTCGAGACGAAGGTGCGCGACGTGTTGCCGTCGCTCCCGTTCGTGAACGCGTGGGAAGCGGAGAGCCCGCTCCGGATCGTGCACCTGCTCGAGGGCACCACGGGGTGGGACGACCTCCGTCCGGCGCAATTTTCCCTCGATCGGCCCACACGGAGCCCCCTCGCCGACGTGCTCGCGCTCGACGCGCGACCGCTCGTGTCCCGCTGGCCGCCGGGGGCCTATGCCTCGTACGCGAACGCTGGGCCCACCGCCGCCGCCGCGATCGTCGAGAAGCTCACCGACGAGCCGTACGAGACCGTCGTGCAGAAGCGTGTCTTTTCGCCCCTCGCGATGACCCGCGCGACGTTCGAGACGGGCACGAGCCCCTCCGTCGCCCGAGCGTACACGGCGAGCCGCGCGCCGCTCGATCCGCACACGGTGCTCTTTCGTCCTTCTGCGGGGCTCGCGGCTTCCGCGGTCGACATGGGCAACTTGCTCGCCTTCTTCGTCGCGAAGGGCTCGTTCGAGGGAAAAATAAGGCTCTCCCGCGCGTCGCTCGCGCGCATGCTCACCGCGTCGAGCACTCCCGGTGCGCGCGCCGGGCTCGCCACGGCCTATGCACTCTGCATACAAACCGAGATCGCAGAGGGTCGTGTCTGGCGCGGTCATCGCGGGGGCTTCGAGGGCACGGCGGCGGCGCTCTTCTTCGATCCCGCGCGTGAGGTCGGTTACTTCTTGGCTCTCGACGTGGACGACGACGAGGCCTTCGAGGCGATCGCGCGCAGGCTTCGCGACGAGCTCGAACGAGGCACCTCACCGGCGGTGCTCCCGCCGCGAAGAGGGGCATCCGTCGCGGTCGAGCCCGGATTTTACGCGGTAAAGAACCCCCGCTTCGAACGCGCCGACGCGGCGCATTCGCTCCTCGACCTGACCTACGTGACCGTGGACCACGACACCCTCGAGGTGAGCGCACGGAGCGCGCACCCCGCGCGAGGACGCTTCGTGGGCGCCGACGGGCGCGGCTATCGCAGGCCCGAGGATCCCGTCACGACCCTCGTCGCGCGGGAGGACGGCGCGCTCGAGACGGCCGCCGTCGCGCTCGTGCCGGTGCCGCTCGGATCGGCCGTCGCACGCATCGGGGCCCTCGTCCTCGTTGCCATCGCGCTCGGCTCCGCGGTCGCCCACGCCGCGCTGCTGCTGCTCGTGTTCCTCTGGAAAAAGCGCCGGTTCGAGGGTCCGACGTCGCTTCGGCTCCTACCCGTGATCGCTGTCGGCGCGCTCGCGCTGGGCCTCGCGCTGTGGGCCACGACCGATGTCGCGTCGCTCGGCCGACCATCGCCACGCTCCGTGCTCCTGTTCGTCGCGTCTTCCGTCCTGCCTCTCGCCACGGTGGGGACGTTGGCGACGTTCGTGGTGGCCTATCGATCGCTCGGTCGCGCGAGCAAGCTGCACCTCGTCGCCACGCTCGCGGCGCTCGCGCTCGTGTGCGCGCACCTCGGACGCTACGGCCTCCTCTTCGTGCGCCCTTGGGACTGAAGGATCCGCGTCGCCATGCGAGTGCCGAGCATCCGGAAAGTGGGCAGTGCCGCGACGCGTGGAGCTCACGCCTAGCTACTCCTTTGCGACCACCTTCGCCGCGATGCGCTCTTCGCGCTTCTTCCATTTCAGGCGCGCCTTCACCACCTCACCCTCGCGCGTTCGCGCGGGCCCACGATGCGGCATCGCGTGAAGGAGCGCGCTCGTCGATGCCGCGATCGCGTCGATCGCGGCCAAAAATGCGGCCTCCTGAGCCGCCGGCGCCTTCGGCAGACCCGTGACCTTGCGCACGTATTGGAGCGCTGCGGCACGGATCTCGTCTGGGGTGGAGGGCGGCTCGAAGTGGTGGAGCACACGGATGTTCCTGCACATGCCGCTATCGTCCAAAAAAGATCGGGCCGCGTAAAGTCGCCCGTTCCCCGTTGTCGGAGCGGCCATGGTCGCGTATTCGTTTCGGTATGGCATCTCGAGCGTTGTTTTCTGCCGCCGCATTGACCCTCACTTTTGCGCTCTCGGGCTGTGGAACCAACTTCGCTTCCACCCGATCCGCGGACCCCGTGCTCATGGCGAACGCCCATAGCCCGGCAGAGGTTCGCGCCGCGGTCATCCGCGCGATGGACTTCCGGAAGTTCACCGCCAGGGGCGAAGAGCCCGGCCTCATCGTCGCCAAGTACGAGCGCGGCGACCAGCGTGTCGTGGTCGCGATCGAATACTCCGCGACGCAATACACCGTGAGGTACGTGTCGAGCGAAGGCCTCAAGTCCAAGCCCGGCCCAGACGGCGACTTGCTCGTCGACGCGCACTGGGAAGGTTGGGTCAAAGGCCTTCGTTCGCGGATCGGAGAAGAGCTCCAAGTCCCTGCCAAGGAGGCCGCGGAGATGGCGCGCCGCGAACGTGAGTACCAGCTCATGATCGAGCAGCACCGCACCGCGCAGGCCCAAGCGCAGGCGAACGCGAACGGTGGTGGCGGCCCCAACGCCGGCAACGCGGCGGTCGGCGCGATCGGCGCCCTCGCGCCCCTCATTCCGCAGACGTCGATCGACATCAGCCACAAGTCGACGACGACCAACACGACCAACACGACGATCCACAAGTAGGCCGCGCCCGCCCTCTCGGGGCTCGAAACGCGTTTGCACCTTCGAGGCGCGCTCCCGACCGGGGCGCGCTTCTCTTTTCATGCAAACTACACGCGTTGTAAACTACACGCGTTGGATGTGGCCGCGCGAGACGACGATGAACCGGCGCGCGAGCAGCCCCGAGACGACGACGAGCCCCGCGAAGAGCCCCCACCACAGGCCCGCCGCGCCCATCCCGAAGCGGAAGCACAAGAGCAGCGCGAGCGGACAGCCGACGACCCAGTGCGCGCCCACGTTCGCCCAGAAGGGGAATTTCACGTCGCCCGCCCCTCGCAGCGCGCCCGCCGCCACGCTCTGCACCCCGTCGAACACCTGGAACAGCATCGCGACGCGCATGAGCCCGAGCGCCGTCGCGACGACGCTCGCGTCCTTCGTGAAGAGCCCGACGAGGAACGCGGGGACGAGGAAGAACACGAGGCTCATCGCACACATGTAGATCGCACCTACCGCGAGCCCGAGGAGCCCCGGCCGCCGCGCGCTCCGCCCCTCGCCCACGGCATAGCCGACACGGACCGAGGTCGCGCTCGAGATGCCTTGTGCGCCCATGAACGTGAAGCTGGAGAGGCCGATCACGATTTGATGCGCCGAGACCGCGTGCTCCCCGAGGAGGCCGGCGAGCACGCCCACCGCCGCGAACACCCCGATCTCGGCCGCGAGCTGGAGCCCCATCGGGACCCCGAGCGAGAACACCCGCGCGAGCGTGGGTGCCCCCTCGGTGTTCTTCTCGCGCCTTTGGAGGGCGGCGTAATACACGACCACCACGAGCACGAAGTTCGCGATCACGTTCGCGATCCCGGCCCCGAGCGCGCCCATCGGGCGGAGGCCCAACCGCGGGAGATGCGCCCACACGAGCGCCGCGTCGCCCTGCACGAGGAGCGCGCACGCGACCACGTTCACCACGTTCGCCACCACCGCCGCGACGAGAGCGGGGCGCGTCTCGTTGTGCGCTTGGAGGAACGACTTTATCGCGAGGAACGCGGGGAAGAGGAACATGCTCGGCGCCTGCGCGAGCAAGTACATACGTGCAGGATACACGAGCGCACGATCGACCCCGAGGCGGGGCAAAAGAAGGGTGATCCCGTACGCGAAGAGGACCGTCGGCACCCACACGAGGGCGAGCGCGTGCAGCGTTCGTGTGAGCGCGCCCCACGCCCTGCCGTGCTCGCCGGCGCCCACCGCTTGCGACGCGAGGGGCTCGAGCGCCGAAGCGATCCCGATCCCGACGGACGCCGCCGCGAAGCTCACCGAGCGACCGATCGACGCGCCGCCGAGGTCGGTCACCGAGACGCGGCCGAGGAACGCCACGTCGACGAGCCCGAGCGCCATGAGCCCGAACTGCGCGACCGCGATAGGCCACGCGAGCCGCAACAGCGACCCGAGCTCCGTCTTGGTGCTCGGGTTCACTTCACGACTTTCTTGGAAGATTTCGCGGGCGGAGGGAGCTCGACCGTCTTGGCGGTGGTGACGACCGCGTCGCGGAGGTGGCTCACGTCGTTCCACACGACGAGGCGCGACCGACCGTCGCGATCACGCTCGATCACGGTGACCCCCGTGTTCGACAGGGTGCCGAGCACGCGCATCGCCGTCATCACGTCGCCGAAGAGGCTCGCGACGTAGGCCTTGATCGCCGCGCCGTGCGACACGAGGCAAAGATGGCCGCCTCGTTCGCGCTCCACGATGCGTGCGATGGCTTCGCTCATCCGCGCGGCGAGATCGGTGTAGGTCTCGCCGCCACCGCGCGCCACGTCGAGGCCAGCGCGCCACGCCGCGACCTCCTCCGGAAAGAGCTCCTCCACTTCGCGCGTGGTCTTGCCCTGCCACCCGCCGACGAAAATCTCACGCAGCCCCTCGTCGACGTGGACCGGGAGCCCCGTGACCTCGGAGAGGATCGAGGCGGTGTCGACCGCGCGCTCGAGGTCCGACGTGTAGAGTGCATGAAAATCGATGCCCGGCTCGAGGTCGGCGATCCGGAGCCCGAGCTTCTCGGCTTGCACACGACCACGCGCGTTGAGGCCGCGCCCGGCCTGACCTTGGAAAACCCCGTTGTGGTTGTCGTCGGTCTCGCCGTGACGCACGAGGAAGAGGCGTGCACTGGGGCCGCGGATGGACATGCGAAGGCCACGAAGTTTTGCCACAGCGGGGCCGCGAGGGGCAAGGAAGGCCCTATCGGCCGAGTCGTGATAAGTCGGCGCGATGCACCAAGCGCTGCGGTTCGTGTCCGACGACGGCCTCTCGCTCTACGCGCGGGACTACCCCGCCACGCCGGGGTCGGGCCTCGTTCCGCTCGTGTGCCTGCATGGCCTCACGAGAAACTCTCGTGATTTCGAGGACTTCGCGACGAAGGCGGCCGCCCTCGGCCACCGCGTGCTGGTGCCCGATACACGCGGCCGCGGGCTCTCGGCCCACGATCCGGCGCCGGAGCGGTACCACCCGTTCGTCTACGCCGGCGACGTGCTCTCGCTCCTGCGTGCGGCCGGGGTCGCTCGCGCCGGGTTCGTCGGGACGAGCATGGGCGGCTTGGTGACCCTCGTCGTCGCGAAGGTCGCGGGCGAGGTGTTGGCGGGCGCGCTCCTCAACGACATCGGCCCCGAGCTCTCCCCCGTCGGCCTCGGCCGCATCGCGAGCTACGTCGGCAAGGGCACCAAGGTGGAAACCTGGGCCGACGCGCGCGCCTACGCGAAGCTCACCAACGGCGTCGCGTTCCCTTCGTACGGCGACGCGGAGTGGGACGCGTTCGCGCGGCGTGTCTTCGACGAGGGCGAAGACGGCGTGCCTCGCCTCGCCTACGACCCGGCGATCGCGAAGCCTTTTGCGCCCGGTGAGGGCCCCTCCGCGCACACCGAGGCGGCGTGGGAGTCGTTCACGTCGCTCGTCGATCGTGTGCCGACGATCCTCGTGCGTGGCGCGCTCTCCGACATCGTCGACGCCACGATCGCCGACACCATGCGCGCGCGCGCGCCGAAGCTCGAGGTCGCGACCGTCCCCGGGATCGGACATGCGCCGACGCTGGTCGAGCCCGAGGCGTGGGACGCGTTCCTCGCCTGGCGAGCGCGCCTCGTGGCCTGATCGGAAGCGGCGTACCGCGCCGAGAATTCGGGGAAATTTCCTACTGCGCGCCGCTCAGAACCACACCGGGGCGCTGCGGTGGTGCCCCGATTCGACGTCGACGGCGTGAAGACCGTGGTCGACGAAGAGGAAAATCTCGCCGTCCTCGACGAAGAAGTCGGTCGCGTAGGAGCCCTCTTTCGCCTGCGGAACAACGATGCTCCAGGTCTCTTTTCCATCGTCCACCGCGCGCGACACGAGTCGAAAATCTCCGCGCCGCGTTTGGTAGAACGAGAGCACCGAGCTCGTCGTGAGCGCGTGCTCGGTGTGACCGCCGAGGTGGAGCTCGTCCCCCTGGATGACCGCCGGCGCCTCCCACTTGTGGGCGAGGGTCTTTCGATCGAGCACGAGGAGCGCGTCGAGCGCCTTGGTGTCGGGCCCGATCTGGCCCTGGAGCAGCATCGTCGCCCCGAGGGTGTCGGCGCCGAGATACGAGTGAAATCCAGGTGTTTTGGCGCGCTTCGCGGCGGTGGCGTCGTACACGCGGCAGGGCTTGTCCGCCGTCGCGCGATCCTTGTCGGTGCAGGAAGGCAAAGGTGAAGCGCAGATCGGCGTCTCCCCCTTCTTCGCATCGCGCATGGAGAACGTGTCGAGCTCCAAGATCCGCCACCCGCCGCCCTCGAGCTGGAGGCCGACCGAGGACGTCGATCCCGGAAGCTTGCAGAGTGCACGCGTTCCGCCGACGAAGGGGGCGACGTGGACCTCGTTCCCGGTCGCGAGCTCGAAGACGTGCACCTTCTCTCGCGAGTCGGTCACGACCACCTTCGAGCCTACGATTTCCATGTGCGTGTGCACGCCGGACCACTGGCTCGGGAACGGCCCCTTCATCCACTTCACGGCGAAGGTGGCGCGATCGAGCACCCCGACGTGGAGCGGGGAGTCTTCGACGCTGCTCCAAAAGAGGCTCACGATCTCTTTTTTGCCATCGCCGTCCACGTCGACGAGCTCGAACCGATGGCTGCTCCCGGTGTAGAGCGTGACCCCGTGATGGGTCGTGATCGGCGCGACCGCGGCGGGCGCAGCGACCGGCTCTGGCGCTTCGACCATCGCGCGGCGCGCGCCGACCGCGCCCGCTCCGACGACCGCGATCACCATCCCGAGGGCGACCGCGCCGAGGACGGCGAACACCCACACGTTCGAGCTCTGCGGCACGACTCCCGCGCGGGCGAGGGCGAGCTCCTTCTCGAGGCTATCGATGCGTCGCTGCGCGGCCGAGAGGGCGTCGCGGTACTCGTTCCCCATGCGACGAGCGTAGGGGAATCTCCGAAAAGATCCCGCGCACGTGCGTGAAGCGCTCGACGCGCGTGGCGAACGGTCACGAACGGCCGCTGAGCCGCCTCACCCGCTTCGTGCGGCGCCTGTCAGCGCGTCGCGCACGTCGCGGACTTTCCCATCGTCGCGCCGCCCTCGCCCGGGGCCGCGACACGGAACGCCTTCGAGACCCGCACGATGGCGGCGCGATCTTTCTTGCTCGCGACCTCACGCGCGACCGTCGCTTCTGCCTCGTCGGCCGAGAGCACGGTCGAAGCTTCGCGTCCGGGCCCCGCGAGGAACGCCTCGACGACAGCGCGGTACGACACCTTGGTCGGATCGTAAATGACCTTCACGACCGGAGCGCCGCCGACGCTCTCGACTCCGAGCGCGGTGTCGACGACGTACTCTTGGTGATCGAAGGCGTCACGCGACGACGCGACGCACGGGCCGGAGAACATCGCGACCGCGAGCGTGGCGCTGCAGCCCGCTTTTTCTCCTGGTTTCGGGAAGGCGCACGCGTTCTGCGTCGCCGCGGGAGGGGGCGCGCCGTCTTTGCCGAGGAACGCCTTGGCGTACGCGCCGTAGCCCTCTTTTTCGAGGTCTGCGAAGGGCACGAACCGAAGCGACGCGGAGTTGATGCAGAAGCGCTGGCCGGTGGGAGGAGGCCCGTCGTCGAACACGTGACCGAGGTGCGATCGCCCGCCCGCGGAGAGCACCTCGACCCGTGACATGCCGTGCGTCGCGTCGACCGAAGACAGCACCCGCCCACCCTCGACGGGGCGCGTGAAGCTCGGCCAACCGGTGCCGGACTCGAACTTGTCGAGCGACGAGAAGAGCGGCTCACCGGTGACGACGTCGACGTAGAGGCCCTTCGCGTGATTGTCCCAGTAAGCGTTTTGGAAGGGCGGCTCGGTGTCCGCGTTCTGCGTGACCCGCTTTTGAAGCGTGCTCAGCTTGGCGAGCTGCGCGTCGGTGGGCCTGCCGTACACGGTGGCTCCCGTGGCGAGCGGTGCGTCGGCAGAAGGCCGCGCCTCCACCGTTCCCCCCGGCGCGCCCGAGCGGCACGCCGAGAGGAGACAGAGGATCGCGAGACCAGCGGCGGCGGAGCGAGCGAGGGCGTTCATGTCCTCCCTACGCACGGGCCACCGACCGGTTTCACGCCGTCGCGCTCGTCGCCTGTCCGAGGAGCGTGTCTTCCAGGAATGTCACCTGGCCGCTCTCCACCGAGTACACCGCGCCGATGAGGTAGAGCTCGTTCGCGTCGATCATTTCGCGCAAAACGACGCTATTTTCCACGATCTGCGAGACCGAACGGCGCGTCTGGATTTCCATGACGTTCTCGACGAACGCGGCGTTCTTCGAGGTGCGGTTCTCCTTCGTGGCGCGCTCACGGTAGACCGAGGGCTGGATCTTGTTGAGCAGGGTGGAGAGGTTTCCGAGCTGCACCTTGTCGACCGCGCCCTTGATCGCGCCACACTGGCTATGCCCGAGCACCACAATGATGCGCGAGCCGGCGACCTTGCACGAGAACTCGAGCGAGCCGAGGATGTCGTCGTTGATGACGCTCCCCGCGATGCGCGCGCTGAACACGTCGCCCAAGCCTTGGTCGAAGACGAGCTCGGCCGAGGTTCGGCTGTCGATGCACGTGATGATCGTCGCGAACGGAAACTGCCCGTCGCGCGTCTCGTTCACCTGTTGAAGGAGGTCGCGATGGGCGCGCAGATTGTTCACGAAGCGCTCGTTGCCTTCTCGAAGGTATTGGAGCGCTTTCTGCGGAGTCATCGAGCTTTGGGTTTCGCGTGTGTGTGCTTTCATGAACGTGCGGTAAGCTTAACGTCACGTAACTCCTTGGCGAATCAAAACTATATCGCGCTGATTTCATTCGTCATTTTTGCCATCGGATGCTCGCCGGGGGCGCCCGTCGCGGGCTCGGAGCACGAGGTGCGGAGTTGTCGTGTGACGCTCTCGTCCGCATCGACCCCGCTGCCCGCGGTCGAAGCTCCCCACGAGCCCGTGCAAAAGCTTCGTCCGTCGCGGGCCGTCGTCGCCGTCGAGGTGCCTCTCGCGCGCATCCGCCGCGAGCTCGAGGCGAGCATTCCCGTTCGTGTCGCCGACGACCGCGGGAGGAGCATCGGTGTCGCCGGTTACCTCGACACCACCGTCGATCGCGGGCCGTTCTCGATCGGACCGTCCGCCTCGGGGAACGAGCTCGTCGTGCGCACCAAGCTCACCGCCGTCGCGCGCGCCTGCACGTCCAGCCGCGGCTGCTACGCGTCGTGCTCCCCAGAGGCGATCGCGGAGGTCACCGTCGCCCCCGAGCTCGGTGCAGACTACAACCTTCCCGCACCGCACCTGACGGTTCGCCTCGTTCGGGGTTGCCGCGTGTCGGCCCTGGGCGGGTTTCTCTCGCTCGACCTCACGCCCACGATCGAGGCTCAGCTCGCTCCCCAGGTCGCCCGCGCGGAGCACGAGATCGCGGCGCGGCTCCCGCATCTTCGCCCCCGGATCGAGCGCGAGTACGCAGAGCTCGCGAAGCCACACGAGCTCCCCCTCGGCGCCGGCTGCGCGCTCGTTCGGCCGAGCGGGATCGCGCAGGGCCCCGCCCACGTCACGACCGACGCGCTCACGGTGCGCCTCGCGCTCCTCGTCTCTCCCGAGGTGCGCCCGCAGTGCGACACGCCCGCCGCGCTCCCCTCGCCGCTTCCGCCGCTCACGAACGATCCGCGCATGCCGCCCAGCGGCGAGCTCGACATCCTGGAGCACGTGCCGCTCGCGCGGTTCGGCGCCAGCAAGGGCCTCGGGGCGAGCTTCCCCGCCGCCGCTGTCGTCCGCGGCGATCTCCGCGGCGCGCAGGTGCGCGCGAGTGTCGCAGGTGAGCTTTGCGGCGACGTCGACGTGCACGGCTACGCGCTGCCTACCGACGACGGGAGCGAGCTCACCCTCGGTCTTTTCCGAATCGAAGAGGCCGAGCGCGCACGACTCACGGCCGCGGGAATCACCGAGAAGGAGGTGCTCGCGGCCCTCGATGGACGCCTCCGCGCGCCGCTCAAGATCACTCCCGGTCGCATGAAGGCGGCGCTCCCCGCGCTCCTGCCCGCGCTCTCCACGAGCGACGTCACGCTCACGGGCAACGTGCTCGAGGCGACGAGCAAAGAGGCCACCCTCGAAGGCGACGAGGCCCTCGCCAAGACCCACGTGCGCCTCGACGTCGTCGCCAAGGTCGCGCCGTGACCTCGTCGTGAGCCCCGGCGCGCCTTATTTTCCTTGGTATCCGCGATCGGGAACCGCGAGAAAAAGATCGCACCGGCGCGCCCCGAGCGGCTCGTTCTTCACTAGTCTCGGGCGCGATGGCAGGTCCCCTCGACGACACGGCGACACGCGAGCTCCTGATCGGGCAGGCGCGCGGGCGCTTCGGCAAGCTCGATCCAGCGCGAGTTGCCGATCTCGTCATGCAGGTCACGGCGGGCCAAGGCTTCGCGATTCAGAAGGCCGCGTTCGACGCCCTCGTGCGCCGCTACGGCTTCGCGCGACGCGACGCCCTCCACCCGCGCCCTCCCGCGACGGGCATCCTCGGGGACTACACGACGGAGGGAACGAAAGGGAAAAAGGCAGGGGAACGGCCCTACGTGACCCGCCTCGCCTCCATCGCGCCGCTCGTCGCGAGCTGTTCGTGTCGCGACTTTTTACGGAGCGGTCTCGGCGTCTGCAAACACGCGCTCGTGGTGCTCGAGTCGCTCGAGGTCTCCGGCGCGCTCGCGTCGCGTGTCGCGCCTCACGAGATCGACGCTCCCGATCTGGCTTGGGATCCCTACGTCCCTCTCGCGGGCGCGCGCGACAGGCTCGCACGTCTCACGTCGCGCACGAGTCTTCCTGGCTTCGTCGCGGGCTCGCCGTCTTCCGAGGCCCTCGCGGATCCTGCGGCGCGCTTACGGCTCGTGGCCGATCTCGAAGCGAAGATCCGCGCCAACACGATGACCGCCGAGCCCGCCGCGCTCGCCCTCGTCGTCGAAGAGCGCACCCGCGCCGAGCGACGCCTCGAGGCCTCCGTCGCGGCGGAAAATGCCTTCGCGAGCCGCACCTCACTATTGCGTGAGCTTTACACCTATCAAGCGGAGGGGCTCCGCGCGTTCCTCGAGACGGGGCGGCTCCTTCTCGCCGACGACATGGGCCTCGGCAAGACCACGCAGGCGATCGCGGCCTGCCACGCGCTCTTCGCGACGAAGCGGATCCGGCGCGCGCTCCTCGTGGTTCCAGCAGCGCTGCGCGGCCAGTGGAAGCGCGAATGGGACGCGACGACCGACGCGATGCCGCTCACGGTGGTCGAAGGGAGCCCGGAAGAGCGCGCGCGGCTCTATCGCAAGGTGAAGAGCGGCGCCCTCGTGATGGGGTACGAGCAGCTCCTTCGTGATCTCGCGCACGTGAAGACCTTCGACCCCGAGATGTTCGTGCTCGACGAAGCGCAGCGCGTGAAAAACTGGGCCACGAAATCGGCCCTCTGCGTCGCGGAGCTGGGCTCGCGGTATCGCCTCGTACTCACCGGAACTCCTATGGAAAACCGGATCGACGAGCTCGGCGCGCTCGTCGATCTCGTCGACGACGTGGCCCTCGAGCCGAAGTGGCGCCTCGCGGCCGAGCACGTGGTGCGCACGGACGGCACCGAAGGAAAATCGGCGCCCACCGCGGTGCTCAAGGGCCTCGGCGGCCTTCGCACGCGGCTCTCCTCGGTGCTGCTCCGGCGCGTGCGTCACGACGTGCTCTCGGACCTCCCGCCGCGTACCGACACGCGCGTGCCGGTGGAGCTCTCGGCCGAGCAACGCGCGGAGCACGACGAGCTCCTCTTGCCTATCTCGCAGCTCCTCGCTCTCTCCGCGCGTAGGTCGCTCGCGCCGGGCGAGTCGACGCGTCTCATGTCGCTGCTCGCGATGCAGCGCATGATCGGCAACGGGCTCGCGCAGGTGCGCTTCGCGGAGACGTGGCCTCGGATCGAGCATCAAAAGCCGAGCGAAGACGTGCTCGCGGGGCTCTTTTCTCCGAAGCTCTCGGCGTTCCGCGGGCTCGTCGAGCGGGTGGTGGTGGAGCAGTCGCGGAAGGCGGTCGTGTTCAGCCAATGGCGCGCGATGCTCTCGCTCTCGGAGTGGGCGGTGCGCGACAAGCTCGCCGAGCACGGGCTCCGCGCCGCGTTCTTCACCGGCGCCGAGTCGAAGAAGGAGCGCGAGCGAGCGGTCCGCGATTTGGCCGAGGATCCCACCCTCGCTGTGCTCTTCCTGAGCGACGCGGGCGGCGTCGGATTGAACCTCCAACACGCCGCCTCGGTCTGCGTGAACCTGGAGCTGCCGTGGAACCCGGCCGTGCTCGAGCAGCGCATCGCACGCATCTACCGCCTCGGCCAGACGCAGCCGATCGACGTCTTCAACCTCGTCACCGAAGAAGGGATCGAGGGGCGCATCGCGGGCCTCATCGAGCGCAAAAAGGCCATATTTTCCGCGATCTTCGACGACAGCGGAGAAGAGATCACGATCGACGCGGCGGGCGGATTTTTGGACGCGGTGCGAACGCTCGTCGATCCGATCGCGGTCGCCCCGTCCGAGCTCCCCGAGACGATGGACGCGCCGCCAGCGGCATCCCCCACCCCTGCCCCCGCTCCCGCTAGCGCGCTCGTGATGCCACGGATCGCCGGGCTCACCACGAAGGTGCTCGCCGACGGACGCGTGAAGATCGAAGCGACACCCGAGCTCGCGCCTCGGCTCGCGCTCCTCCTCGCCGAGCTCGCGCGCAGCCTCGAGAGCTAAACCGAGAGCCTCAGGGCGCGCAAGAGTCGCACAAGCCGCGGAGCTGGATGTCGACCGCGAGCTTGTTCACGCTCTTCGGGAGCTTCGCGCCCTCGGGGCGGACCTGGAGCGACACCCCCGAGAGGCACGCGATGGTTCCACAATCGGAGCACACGAAGTGCGGGTGGTGCCCCTCGTGGCGGGCCCCCGACGCGCTCTTTTGCAGCGAAAAACGCCACACATGGTCGCCCAAGTCGGCGCGCGTGACGATGCCCGAGTCGGCGAGATCGGTGAGGTTGCGGTAGATGGTCGCGCGGTCGTAACCCTCGCGTGAGAGCTCCTCCACGAGGTCGCCGTGGCTGCGCGGAGAGATGGCGTCGTGCAGGCACTGGAGCACCGCGATGCGAGGACGGGTCGCGCGGAGGCCTGCGGTGCGCAGGAGCTCCTTCAGATCGTCGATCGCGGGCGCTTCACGTTTCGGCTTGGCCACGGGACCAGCTTACCGCGAGTCCGAGAGCACGTCGCGAAGCGCGAGACCGACGTCACATTTCGGGGCCGGCGTCGGAGCCACCCGCGTCGTAGAAGTACCGAAGCGAGAGCGCAGCGAGGGTGGCCGGGAAGGCGGCGGACACGTCGCGGCGAATGCCGAGCTCGATGCTCCACCGACGGTCGACGTAGCCGGCGCCGCCGGACACGGTGTGCACGTTGAGCGCTTCGTCGAACCGGTAGCCTGCGCGGAGCGGGACGTGATCGGCGAGGAACACCTCGGCACCGAACATGAAGCGCCCGGCCGCGCGACCGTGGGTCGTGAAGTCGGCCATGCCCTCTGCCTCGACCGAGACGATGCCCGCTTGGTAACCGATCGCGCCGGAGAACAACGTGGGGGCGAAGGCGTTCCCAGGGTTGGTCAGGTTCTTCCCGACGGCGCCGATCTTGAGACCGTCGATCGGGGCGAGAGTGACGCCGAGGTCGACCGTAACCGTGTTGAAAATGGCCTCACCGCGCGTGCCGCCGGAGGCCAAGCTGTCCCCGAGCGGACCGGACGAGACCGACTGCCCCGCCCGCAAGTAGCGCCCGGTGACGCCGATGGCGAGCTTGTCGATGAGCGGGTAGGCCAAGGTAAGACGAAGGTCCGTCCACTGGCGTTTGGTGCCGTCGGGATCGCTCCCGCTCCACACGCCGCCGAAGCCCCCCGCGACCCGGTTGGTGCTCGAGTCGACGACCGCGCCGCCGTAGCTCTGCCGACGGGCCTCGGGCCCCCAATTGGCGATGCCCTCGAAGTGGTACACCTTGGTCATCGGTAAGTTCGCGGGATTGCCCCACAAAGCGTTCGTCGACGACCCGAGGGCGGTGCGCGCCCCGCCCATCGCGACCGATCGCGCGTGCTGAACTTCCCCCAGATCGTAGCCCTGCTCCGGCGAGGTGGTCGACGGATCGGCCGAGGCCAATCGAGGCGCGAGGATCGTTCCGATCAGCGCTGCGAAAAAGGCCACGTGTCCGCGAAAGCAACGACGCATGAGGGTCACCGCGCCGGAACCTAACAAGGTGCCCCCCAAAGGGGACAATTTCCGGCAAGTACAAAGTTTTGTCGTAATTTCAGACACTTAGCCACTATTGACAGCGGATCGGTCGAAAATTTGACAAACTTTTCCGTGCAACGTTCACGTGACAACCATATTTCGAGGTGATTTCAATACGTTATGGTACTCGCAGTGAGCCTTTCCGGTGATACGGGCGTTTCACGGGGCATCTACAAGGAATAAAGTTGTTTGATTACGAGAGCTTTGACGTTTCTTTCGAATGGCCGTGGACGGCCTCGAAGAACGGGTGCTAGCTCCATCCAACGTCGTCGCGAGCGGTCGGCGGGGAGCCAACCGGTGGTCGAAGCAATTCGGATCACGGGTGGGTTGCCCCTCGATCGTTCGCGCTGGTCTGAGTCGTATTGTCGTCCGTCCGCTTGTTTTTTCGTCGTCGTCTGTCTCACTAACCGGCCGCAGTTTTACGTCGCCTCGTGCAGGAGATGGGGAGTTTTGTCTCCTGCTCCGAGGTGGCTCGCCCGAAGCGCGGGGCTCTTTCCCGCTCCGTCGCGAGGGCATCGTGTCTCCGAAACGTCCGTAAGAACCAACCAAACCCGCAGGTTCCAAGAACCCGCGAGGGCCTCGTCGTCTCAAAAAGAAGGCATGTCCGAGCATGCTTTCTCGTGCGTCCGTCCGCTCCAAACAGGGGCGCTCGCACGAAGCCTCCAGAGGGGTCGAATGGGCATCCGTGGACTGTGGAAAAGCTGTGGAAAGAACCTGTCGACGAGCGCCGTCTGGCGTGAGTGCATGTTCGGTAAGCGTCCGTTACTGCTTGTAAAAGTAGTCATCTGACGGCGCGCGGAGGGCTGCTCCCTCCATTGTTCAACTTGGGGAAAACCCGGTCACGTGCCGATGGCGCACGCGGCTCGGTATCCCCTTCGTTTCGTCTTTTTTCGAGGTCCGTATCGCATGGGAATGATCGATCGCGCGCACGACGAGCTCTGGGACGACGCCGTCGCGTTCACGCGGGGCCGCTCGCCGGGCAGCTTCGAGCAGTGGTTTTCGGGGGTCCAGTTCGAGGGCCTCATCGACGGGGTGCTCGCGCTCCGGGCGCGAGACGAGTTCGTGAAAGATTGGGTGGAGCAGCACTTCCTCCCCACCCTCGCCGACTACCTGCGGAGCCAGACAGGCCTCTCGATCCAGACCGCGTGGTCGGTCGGCGGCGAGCTCGACCGCCCCGTCGTCGATGGCCCCATCGCGCCTGCGGTGCGCCCGCGCGTCTTGCGTCCTTCGGCGCCCCCTCCCTCGCCCGCGGGCTTCGAGTACGAGCCCGTCCCGAGCAGCGTGCGCAAGCCCGCGCTCGGCGGCCCGCCTCCCTTCACGCTGAACCCGAAGTACAGCTTCGCGAACTTCGTCGTCGGTCCGTCGAATCAGCTCGCCCACGCGGCGGCGATCGCGGCGGCGGGGGGCGGCGGTCCGCGTCACAATCCGCTCTTCTTGTGCGGCGGAACGGGCCTCGGCAAGACGCACCTCGTGCACGCCGTGGCACACCGCGTTCGCGCGGAGAGGCCGCAGGCGAAGATCGTCTACATCTCGGCCGAGAAGTTCGTGAACGAGTTCGTGCAGTCGCTGCAAGACTCGAAGATGGCGGAGTTCCGCAGCCGTTACCGCGAGCGCTGCGACTTGCTGCTCGTCGACGACATCCAGTTTTTGGCCTCCAAGACGCAGACGCAGGAAGAATTTTTCCACGCGTTCAACGCGCTCCACCAGGCCGACAAGCAGATCATCGTCACGAGCGACAAGTACCCGCAGCAGCTCGAGCGCATGGAGGAGCGGCTCATCTCGCGCTTCACCTGGGGTCTCGTCGCCGACATCCAAGGGCCCGAGCTCGAGACGCGGGTCGCCATCCTTCGCAAAAAAGCGATCGCCGAGAACATCGATCTCGCGCCCGAGGTGGTGCTCCTCCTCGCGCAGGCCGTGCGCAGCAACGTGCGCGAGCTGGAAGGCGCGCTCATTCGCCTCGTCGCGAAATCGAGCTTGCTCCACCGCGCGATCGACATCGATTTCGTGCGCGCCGAGCTCGCGGTCACCGCCCCGCGCGTGACCGAGACCGGCATCGACGACATCCAGCGCGCCGTCTGCCACCACTTCAAGCTCACCGAGCGCGAGCTGTGCTCGAAAGATCGCCACAAGAGCATCGCGTTCGCCCGTCACGTCGCGATGTACCTGTGCAAGCAGCGCCTCAAGGCGAGCTTCCCGGAGCTCGGGCGCGCGTTCGGAAACCGCGACCACACCACCGTCATGAGCGCCGTCCGCAAGGTCGAGGCGCTCCGTGAGTCGGACCCCGAAGTGCGCGCGCACCTCGAGGCGCTCGAGCGCAAGCTCGGGAACTGACACACGGGCCGAAGACACGCACACGTCCAGCCCACGCCGCACGGCGTGGGGGTGGACCTCGTTGGAGCTCACGATGCGGGGCGCGCGACGGTCTCGGAAATCGTGCTCCGCTTGCCGCTGGCGTGGGTCCTCGCGTAACTAGAGGCGATGCACTCGCAAAGTGAGTCGGGCCTCGCCACGAGCTTCCATGGGTCGCCCCTCGGCCGCCACGTCCCAGGGTCGCCGCGAAGGGGTGCGGGCGTCGGGTTCGCCGTCGTCTCCGCGTTCGCCGTCGTCTCCGCGGCATGTGGTCCGTCGCCCGCTGCGCCGGTCGCCACCGCGCCTGTCGCGCCGGTCGCCACGAGCAACACCACCGAAGCCGCACCCGAAGCCGCCGCCGCTGCGCCAGGAGCAGGTGCAGGGTGCAAAGAGATCGCCGATCTCACCAAGCTGCCGGGCGAGCCAGTCGTCGGCGCGTGGGTGACGACCGAGAGCTGCCTTCGGTACACCGTGCTCAAGCCCGGCACCGGAGCGAAGCCGCAGAGTCGCCTCTCCACGGTACGTGCACACTACACAGGATGGCTCACCGACGGCACCGAGTTCGACAGCTCCGTCGCGCGGGGCAAGCCCTTCGATTTTCGTCTGAGCCAAGTGGTGCCCGGCTGGACGGAGGCGATGCTCGGCATGAAGGCGGGCGAGAAGCGCAAGCTCGTGATCCCGCACAAGCTCGCGTACGGACGCGAGGGCAAAGGGAACATCCCGCCCAAGGCCACGCTCGTGTTCGACGTGGAGCTCATCGAGGTGCTCGTCGAGTGACGTGAGCCATCGTCGCCGCCGTCGCGCAACGAACGACGGGCGCGCGGGCATGACCCGCTCGGTGCTCTAGAGCACCGAACCGTTCGATGACCGAGGATTTTCGCTGAGTTGCGAGCCGTGCGAGGCGCGACGACGACGCTACGGGGCGCAAGTCCCTGACGAGGGACGAGTCCTACTGCTGCTAGCCGAGGAGGAGCAACGAAGCACGGCGACGCGAATCGGCGAAGAGCCGACCGAATCGAGCTGTTCGGTGCTCTAGAGCCGGACGTCGATGTAGAGGCCGCGGCGCAGCTCGAGGAGCCAGAGCTTCCGCTGGCGCTCCATGGCGTCGCCGTAGGCGCGATCGAGCATGGTCTCTTTCACCTCTTCGAACGCGGGCACGTGGGCGGCCTGGCGCACTTGCACGATGAGGATGGCCTCGGTGCCGAAGCGGAGCGGGTCGCCCGTCTCCCCGGCGCCGAGCTTTTGCACGATCTCGCGGAGAGGCCCGAAGAGCGCCTGGAGCGGCTGCGGACCACGAGAGCCGCAGGTGGTCTTCGTCTGCGTGTCGTCCGAGTATTGCGCGACGATCTTGCAGAAGTCCTCGCCCCTCCGCGCGCGGATCACGAGCTCTTGCGCGAACGTCTCGCGGACCTTGATGTCGTCGTCGGTGGCGCCCGGCTGGATGCGGAGCGCGAGGATGTGCGGGTCCACCACCGCGTCGCCGCCGGAGTCGCGGATCCAACGCGTGTAGGTTGCACGGGCGTCGGCCTCGGTCACGCGAACACGGCCGCGGACGCGGAGCTGGATGAGCTTTCCTTCGAGGAGCTGACGACGAATCTCGTCGCGGTAGTCTTGCTCGGAGAGGCCCTGGCGCTGCGCCTCGTTCAGGAGCTCGGCGACCGACAGGCGCTGCGACGCGGCGACGTTTTTGATGCCGTTGTCGACCTCCTCCGCGGAGACCGCGAGGCGCGCTTTGTCGGCCGCGATCTCCTCGAGGCGATCGTCGATCATGCGGGTGAGCAGCTCGCGGATCTTCTCCGACTCTGCCGCCGCCTGTTGCGCCTGGGTGGGGTTCTGCGCGGCGATCGCGATGAGATGCGGGCGGGCGCGGTGACGCAGCTCCGACAGGAGGATCGGACGATCGCCGATGACGGCCACCACGCGCTCGACGATCGACGCCTCGGCGACCTTGGGTGGCAGCGCTGCCGCTACGAGACCGAGACCGACGACGCCGCACGTAAGCCATCGAAGAAAGCGCTTCATTCCGGCTTCGGAGTTAGCACACCGGCCCCCGCCGTCCCATGAACATCCGAGCATGCGTCGGTGCGATTTGCGGGCGCCCGCGCCTGGCTTCCCGAGGCGTTCTCGGGCATGGGAGGGAGGTGGCGACCCACGCTCCCGATGCCGCCGACCATGCCCGCGAGGTCGCTCGCACGAGGCGCGCACGAGCGATCGTCGCGGTCGCGGTGGGCCTCGTGCTCGCGGCCACCCTCTTCCCGTTTCGCTTTCGCCTAGATGGCCCACATCTACATGAAAAAATTGGCGAAATTGAATGGGAGATTTACTACACCGACCGCCCCGGGCACGTGACGATCGACCGCGACCTTCTGCAAAACGTGGTCCTCTTCGCGCCCCTCGGCGCGGCGCTGGCGATGCTGCCGAGAGCGCCTCGGTGGGGGCGTGAGCTCGGGGTCGCGGTGGGCATCGGGCTCGGCTTGTCGATCACGGTCGAGCTGCTGCAGCTCCTCACCGAGACGCGCATCACGCAGCTCGCCGACGTCTGGCGAAACGGGCTCGGGGCTTTGCTCGGCGCCATCGCCGTGGTCGCGGCGCGAAGGCGCTCCTCTTCACCTATGGCGTAGTGGCTGCCAACGTCGGCGCGAGGATCGATCACGAAAATGACCAAAAAACCTGGCGCGACGCGTTGGGAGCCGAGTCCCGTTGCATAGGCTGCGTTTCCGAAGAAGCGAGTGACGCGAGCACGAACGCGGCATACCCTCCGCGGCCGCATGAAGCCGAACATCGTACGTTCCTCGGGCCTGCTCGCTCTCCTCGCCATCGCCGGCTGCAGCGCCACCGCCGACCCGGTTACGTCGCCTTCGCGCGCGAAGTCGCCCGCAGACACGAGCGACGAAGGCATCGTCGCGGCCCTCGCCCACGAAGATACGCGGGTCGACGCGCCGACGTTCCTGTGGGTCGCACGCGACGCCTCACGCGCTCCGTTCGAGGACGCAGAGACCGCATCGCTCACCACGGTGCATGCCCTCCGCGCCAAGCTCCACCTCTCGAAGGACGCGCTCGCGACGATCGAAAAGCCGGTCGTGCACGACACGGGCAAGGGCGCGCTCGTCGCGCGGATGGCGCAGAGGGTCCGCGGGCGCGAGGTGTTCCGCGCGGGGATGAACGTGATCATGCGCCGCACGTTCGAGCCGGTCGCGGTCTCGGGCATGCTCGCGCCTTCGCTCGTGGGCAGTGAGCTCGATTTCACGCTCTCCGCGAAGGACGCCCTCGACCGCGCATATCGCGCGATGACGAACGGCGCGCTGCCGCTCGACGGTGTCGGCGAGGGCACCAAAGAAGGGGACACGACCTCCTTCGCGTCGCGCGTTCTGTCTCAGCCTTCGCGCGTGAAAGAGGTCTTTTTCCCCGGTCGCGGCGCGCTCGAGCCCGCGTATCGGGTGGAGCTGCTCCTCGCTACCGGCGCGGCACGGTCGTTCGTGGTCTCCGCCGTCGACGGCAGGGTGCTCTTCCAGAACGATCTCGTTCGCTACGATGACATCCAAATTCGCACGTGGGCGAGCGCGGACACGCTTCTGCCGATGGACGGTCCGCAGGGGAACGGGTTCGCTCCGCACCCCACCGGGAAGCCCGATCGCACGAAGATCACCTATGTGCCGACGCAGCTCGTGAAGCTGCAGAATTTCCCTTATTCCAAGAACGACCCCTGGCTCCCTGCCGGCGCGACGGAGACACGCGGTAACAACGTCGATGCCTATGCCGACGTGCAGAGCCCGAACGGCTTCACCGCGAGCACGACGGACACGCGCTCCGTGAGCTCCGCCGCCACTGTCTTCGATTGGACGTACAACCCGGATGCCTCGCCGAATGCGTCGCCTGACTCCGTCAAAGGGGCGGTGAATCACCTCTTTTACGTCACGAACTTTCTCCACGATTGGTTCTACGACGCCGGGTTCGACGAGAAATCGGGCAATCCCCAGGCCGACAACCTCGGCCGCGGCGGGAGAGGCAACGACCGCATCCTCGCCGAAGCGCAAGACTACAGCGGCCGTAACAACGCGAACGCGGCGACCCCCGCCGACGGCGCGTCACCGCGTATCCAGATGTACGTCTTCGCGGGGCAGACCACCGCGAGCCTCGTCGTCGGCGCCCCCGCTGGCATCGCGGGCACGAAGACCGTCGGCGTGGCCGGCGCGTTCGGCAAAGACAAGTTCATCACGAGCGGCGCCGTCGTCATCGCGAACGACAGCACCGGCGCGGACGACAAAGACGCCTGCGAGGCCCTCACCAACGCGACCGACGTGGCGGGCAAGATCGTGCTCGCGCACCGCGGAAACTGCTCGTTTTCGGTGAAAGCGCAGCGCGTGCAAGCCGCGGGCGGCATCGGCGTCATCGTCGCGAACGTGGCCTCGTCCGCCTCGGCCACGAGCGCTCCCTACATGGGCGGGCAGGCCGGCGACGTCACGATCCCGGCGCTCTCGCTCAACTTGGCCGACGGCCAGGCGATGGAGGCCGCGCTCGCGCAAGGCGTGACGGTGACCATGCGCCGCGAAGGCACCTCCGACCTCGACGGCGCCCTCGACACCGGGATCGTCGCGCACGAGTGGGGACACGTTCTCTCGAATCGTCTCGTGGGCAACGCCGACGGGCTCAACACGAACCAAGCCGGCGGCCTCGGCGAGGGCTGGGGCGACTTCGTGGCGCAGCTCGTGATGGTGCGCGCGGACGACCTGCTCGCCCCCGACGGTGCCAATTGGGGAGGCGTGTACCCTACAGGTACTTACGCGACGAGCGGCAGCGGCGACGACGCGTACTTCGGTATCCGGAGGCAGCCCTACTCCACCGACATGAAGCGGAACGGCCTCACGTTCAAGCACATCTCGGACGGCGTCGCGCTCCCCAAAGACGTGCCCACCTCGTTCGGCGAGGACGGCAGCAACAACTCCGAGGTGCACGCCACCGGCGAGGTGTGGGCGCAAATGCTCTGGGAGTGTTACGTGAACCTCCTCACCGACCCGCGCCACACGTTCGCGCAGGCGCAAGAGAAGATGAAGCGCTACCTCATCGAGGGCCTCAAAGCGACGCCGGTCGACCCTACGCTCCTCGAGGCACGCGACGCGATGATCGCGGTCGCGTTCGCGAGCGACGAGGGTGATTTCCAGTCGTTCTGGAAGGCCTTCGCGAAGCGCGGCGCGGGCGTCGGAGCGACGGGCCCGGACAAGGGCAGCCCCGACAACGGCGGCGCGAAGGAGAGCTTCGTCGTCGGCAACGACGTCCAGATCGTGAGCGCCGTGCTCAAGGACGACGTCATCTCCTGCGACCGCGACGGCATCCTCGACACCGACGAGGTTGGCCAGATCGAGCTCACGATTCGGAACTCGGGCGCGGGCACTTTGGACAAAACGAGCGCGAAGATCTCCACGAAGACCGAAGGCGTCACGTTCGCCGACGGCGGCGCGATCTCGTTCGCTCCGTTGAAGCCGTTCGCGATCGGCAAAGCGGTCGTGAAGGTCTCCACCAAGGGCACCCGTCCGCTCGAGGCGATGGACGTCGACGTCGCGATCGTCGACCCGAGCCTCGCCGTTCCCCGCACGATCACCACGACCGTACCCACCCTCCGCGACGCGGACGAGGCGGAAGGATCGGCGACGAAAGACGAAGTGCAGACCAACGGCACCGCGTGGGTGGTCGCCGCGAAAGACCGCACGAAGACGAGCGAGAAGTGGAAGCGGGTGCGTGTAGGACGCAACCAATACTGGTCGATCCCGAACGCGGGAGAGCCCTCCGATCACACGCTCACGTCGCCTTCGTTCGCGGTGAAGGGCGACGCGTTCTTCCTCAAGTGGAAGCACCGCTGGGCGTTCGAGTCCTCGGAGCGGCGCAGGCTCGATTTCGACGGCGGCGTGGTCGAGGTGAGCCTCGACGGCGGCAAGACGTGGCTCGACGCCTCCGAGTACGGGCCCGTCAACTACAACGTCACGCTCGACAACGACGCCGACGGCACCAACCCGCTCAAGGGTCGCAAGGCCTTCGGAAAGACGAGCGAGGGTTATCCGGACAAGTGGATCGAAGAGAGCGTCAAGGTGCGCTCCGGTGCCGCCGAGGCGGTGCAGGTTCGTTTCCGCGCCGGCGCCGACGACAACACCGGTGAGGCCGGCTGGGACGTCGACGACATCGAGCTCACGGACGTCGATTCGAAGCCCTTCGTCGGCTTCGTTCCCCACCGCGACGCGTGCGACGAGAACGGACCGAAGGCGAACGGCGGCGGCGCGAAGACGGTGGGCGCCAAGGTCGAGGTGAAGCTCGAGGGCAGCGCGACGCACCCCAAGAGCCTGCCCCTCACGTACTCGTGGACCCAGGTCGAAGGGCCCGAGGTCACGCTCACCGGCAAAGACTCACCCACGCTCTCGTTCGTCTCCCCCGAGGCCGACGGAACGAAGCTCGCGTTCGTGCTCCGCGCCCACGACGGAGCGCTCCTCAGCGCCGGCTCCCGCGTCGACGTGACCGTGAAAACCTCACTCGATCCGGTGCCGGAAGTCTCCGGAGGCGGCTGCGGGTGCCACACGTCCACGTCGCCCGAGGGCAAGCTCTCGTCGCTCGCGATCGGCGCGCTCGTGCTCGGGATCGTGCGCCGTCGCCGCGCCTCCGCGTCACGCTAATCGTACTGCCCAGTCCTGCCGAAAGGTGGGAGTCATCGTGGGGCTCGGCCTCTCCCTCGGGGCGGCGAGCCCCCTTTTCGTGCCGAGCGCGCGAACGCGGGCGCACGGGAATTTAGCTGCGATCGTGAGTGGGCACGCGAGCTGCTTTCTCGAGCGGGACGGAGAACGCGTCCGATGGCTCAGCTCCTCACTCAATACTCGTCGCACGCGAACATGATCGCGGACACCGTTCGCGCGGCGTTCGTGACCTCCAAGGTTGGGGACTGCGTAGTCGAGGTCACGGTGCCCGAGGGGAGCACCCTCGGGGGCAAGCTCGCGCTCCAGCATGTCACGCTGCGACCCTCCGACGGCTCGACTGCGCTGGTGGTGGGCTCGCTCAACGCCGGCGCGAAGCATGCGGAGATTCGTTCGTTCACCGAGGTGGCGCAGGTCCACGAGACACGCTTGAAGCGGCCCGCGACGTTCGACGCCGACATGTACCGCGCGTTCACTCGCGACCTCGGCGACGTGCTCGGTGCGTTCGGGATCGTCGCGACCGTCGCGGAGGATGCCCCTCGCTCCGCTCCCGGGACGCCGACGCATCTCGGTGCAGCGCCTGCCCCACCTCTCGAAGAGCCGATCGAAATCCCGACCTACCCGGCCTACGGGAAGATCGCGGTCGTCATCGTCGCTGCGATGTCTCTCTTTGCCGGCGTCACGTGGCTGTGGCTCGGCGAGTGACCAGCGCCCCTCAGAGGAGCGCCTCGGCCTCGCGGACGATGGCCGCGGTGTCCCCTACGGTGAAGCCAGCGTGCACGTGGCGCACGATCCCAGCGCGGTCGACGACGTAGGTGGTCGGCATCATCGTAGGTTTCCATTTGCCTACGATTTCCTTGTCGTCGTCCCACGCGATCGGGAACGTCACGCCGTGCGACTTGGCGAACCCGCGCGCGTCGTCTTGCTCGTCGTCGACCGAGATGCCGACCACCGCGAGGCCGCTCCCGTTGTACTTTGCATGAACTTTCTGGAGGTCCGGGAGCACATCCGCGCACGGCGAGCACCACGACGCCCAAACGTGAACGATGACGACCTTCCCGCGCGTGGCGGCGAGCACCTTGCCGACGAGGGGCGCGTGGTCGCCGACGATCCCGCTCGTAGGCCCGTCGTACGGAGGCTCGATCGGAGCGGGCGCGGGAGCGGGAGGGCGCGCCTCCGTCGTCGCGAGCGCGCGCGGAAGGGGCACCGTGAGCGAAGGTACCGCCCTTGGCGGCGAGCCGCACGCGCTCGCGAACCCGCAAAACAAGAGGCACCCAGCGAGCAGCCGCTTCATCCGTCGATGGTACACCGCGCGCCTCGCAGCGCCTGGTTTGCCCTTTTGTCTCGGTTGAGTCCAGCCTCGTCCCAGGAGCGGCCCCCCGCCGCGACGGTGCTAACTGCTGGCCATGACCTCGTTCGTTCGCCGTGCCGTCGCCGTGGGTTCGCTCTTCGCCGCGCTCGCCCTCGTGCCAGGAGCCGCGACCGCCGACGCGCCGCTGCCCGCGAAGGGCACCGTGCAGGTGAACGTGTACTCGGTGCCGGGCAGCAACACGCCGAAGGTGGTGGTCCGCGCCATCATCGAGCAGCCGCCGCGAAAGGTGTGGGCCGTGGTGTCCGACTGCGCGCACTACAGCAGCCGCCTCCCTCGCGTCGCCAAGTCGCGCCTCGTCAGCAAAGTGGGCAACAAGCACACCTGCGAGGTCACCATCTCGCTCCCCTTCCCGCTCTCGAACCTCACCGCCGTCACCGAGGCGATCCACGAGGAGAACGAGAAGGGCATGACGCGGCGCTGGAAGCTCGTGAGCGGCGACTACACCGTCAACAACGGGAGCTGGGAGGTGCGGCCCCTCGACGCGACGGGCACATCTACCCTCGTGACGTACTCGGTTCAGGCCGAGCCCACCACCGCGGTCCCCGACTTCATCCGCGCATCGGCCCAGAAAAAGGCCCTCCCCGACATGATCGAGCGCGTCCGACTCGAGTCGGCGAAGATGCCCTGAGCGCCACGCGATAGGTGACGAGCGAGAACCAGGCGCGACCCGCAACTGCGTGCATCTTACACGGATGCCGCCAGCACCAGCGATCTGCGGGTCGACGATTGGATACGAACCTTGGCGTGCCGGAAGCTCGCGAGCGCCTCCGAGACGGCGCCGAAGATGCAGTTGCGGAAGAACCGGAACGTGAACATCGGAGCGCGGAAGGTGAGCTCGGCCGAACGATCGCCGGCGCGCCTCACGTGCACGTCGCCGCCCTCGAACGCGTTGCCCCAGAGTTGGCTCGCGTGCTCCACCACCGCGAGCGCCGTTCCGCTCGGATCGTGCTCGCGGAGGCGCACCAGGGCGTCTACCTGGCGCCCGTTGATGCAGCCGAAGATGTGGCGCCCAACGTCGACCTCCTCGTCCTCGGTGAGGTCGAGCGCGCTCGACGCACCATAGAGCGACATCGCCGTGTCGAGCGGTACCCAATCGGCGGCGGGCACGTGAGACCAGCCCTCGCGCAGCGACGCAGGTAGCGAGGCGACGTAACGAGGCCACAGTCCACGCGCGCCATACCACCCGCGACCGGCGACGAAGAGGCGCGACCGGGCGGCGACACAAGGAGCGCTCCGCGACACGACCGCGCGACGGAGCTCGTCCAAGACGGCGCGGCGCGCGCGGGCACGGCGGGTAGCGGCGGTGCCGACTGGAATACCGAAGTACGCCGCGACCTCGTACTTCGTGAGGCCATCGAGCTCGAAGAGAGAGAACACCTCCCGCACGTCGTCCGGCACTCCCGCCATCGCGTCGTCGAGGAGGGCGCGCTCGTGAGAGCCCTCGAGTCGGGCTTGGGTCGACGGTGCGGCGTCCTCCACGTCGAGATCGGCGACCGCGACGCTGCGTGCGGCGCGCTGCTTCGCGCGAAACGCGAGCCGTCGCACGGTGCCGACGAGGAACGCGCGCTCGGCCCCCTCTGCGACCTCGTGGCCGCGCCGATGGAGCACGAGATACGCCTCTTGCACGATGTCCTCTGCGTCGCGGAGGCCATACGAGCGCACGAGACGCTCGAGGGAAGGACGAAACGATTCGAGAGCCAAAAGCGAAGCGGCCATACTCCCTATGACGCAACCGCCGTACCACGCTGCATCACGCCGAGTCCTCGCGAAATCGAGCCGATTCGGGGGCTCGCGAGCATGGATCGCGCGTGGCTTCGTGCCATGTCTCGCCATCCATGATCAGCTCGATCGTGACAGTGGAGGCCGCGTGTGGTCGACGGAGTCAATCGGACAATCGCGCGCGATGACCGAGGGTCTATCGCTCGTTTCGGGCGTGAAAATCCGAGCCGTTTGCGTCGGCAGCGTCGGCGGAGGTCTTCGCGTCGAGGGCGGCGTCCGCGGCGTCGGCGCGCGCATCGGCGGGTGGAGTGCTCGCGTCGAGCATCGGCAGATCTGCGTCGCGCGGGGGCTCTGTTCGTGAGGAAGCGTCGCTCGCGGTGGGAAACGGCGGATCGCCCGCGTCGTCGAGGCCGCGGTCGACGCCGAGGTACGCCGCGCTGCACGCGACGGTGAGCTGCGCGAGCACGACGACCGAGGCGAACGAAGCACGCGCGCGCGACGGCCATCGGTGGCCATCGCGGCGCGCACGGGTCGCGGAGATCGGGCGAGGAGCCCTCGCTGCCGCTTCGTCGTTCATCGCTTCACGGCGCGAAGGTCACGGGCCGCAGGTGAGCGCAGGAGCGCCCGGCGGATTGGTGCACTTTTGTGCCGGATCGGTGCACGTCGGGAGCTCGCCCGTAAACGCCCCGCCCGCGCAGCGGTAGGCACCTATCGCCGGGCTCTCGACGCAATGGAATCCGTCGGCCTTCCCGGTGCAGTCGAAGTCGGCCTCCTTCGCGAAGGGCTCTTTGCGGATCGCGTCGAGCGCGATCCAGCCGTAAGAGCCCTCGAAGCGGCCGAACGCGAACAGCATGGTGCCCGCCTTCGTCTGCGAGTTTCGCTTGAAGAGCGGCACCGAGAGCAACGTGCGGCGATTCGTGTTCGTCGACATCACGCGATGAAACACGACCCCCGGCACGATGTAGCGCGTATCGAGGGAAGGCCCACCGAGGCGCGGCGTGGCGTAGGCGAGGTTCAGCACCGAGTGAGAGCGAAGGAGGTAGTCGCCCACTTTGCCGTTCTTGCCGTCCTCTTTCGGCACCACCTTGAGCTCGCTGTATTTGCCAGTCCCCGCCGATTTTGCGACACGATCTTTGTCGAACTTGTCGAGGCACGGTTTGTCCGGGTTCGCGTCGAAATTCGCGGTGGTGCACGAGCCGAGCGAAGACGCGGGGCGTACGTACCAGTCTTCGACTGGGATGCCGTTCGGGCGCCGCGGCGGGGTGCCCACGCGTGTCGCGCGGTCGAGCTCGCTGCCGGCGGGGACGTCGAAGTCCGACTTGCGAATCCAGCCGCTCACGGTGCCGGAGGCCACGGTCTTGATCGCCCAGCCGTAAAGGAATTTGGCGCGGCCGCCGCCCACGTTCATCTCGTGGAGCACGCCGAAGTTCACCTTAATGTTCTTCGCGTCCGAGGGAGCGATCGTGCCCAATGCGCGGCCGCCACCTTCGTAGATGACGGTGTTCGGCTTCGTCGGCCAGCCGCTCGAGTCGAAACGTTTGCGATCCTCTTCCGCGCGCTTGCTGCGGTAAAACGCGTCGCGATCGGCCTTCGGGTGGATACGATTGGCGTCGGCGTGGGGGTTCGGTACGGGGCAATTGAAGGGAGAGCCACGGCAAATTCGTTTACCGACGATGTTCCGCGGATCGTTCTTGATCTTGTAGGGCAGCGGGTACGTCTTGCTCCACCACGTGGGGCTCGTGTTGGCCTTGATCGACACCGAAAAATCGAACGCCTGCGGCACCACGTCGGCGCCATCCTCGGCGACCTCGTCGAACTCGGGCTCGTCGGGGGCGAGGGGGTCGCCCTCGTCGGTGTAAACGAGCTCGTCGGGCGAGAGCGGAGAGCTGTGGGGCCACTCGCCTCCGACGTCGTCGGGGTCGCCCTCTGTCGCGACGTACTCGTAAGGATCGATGCCGTACTCCTCGAGCTCCGGGTTGTAGACGGGTCCGTCACCCGGCCCACCGACCGGGAACGGATCGGGCGTGGAGGCCTCGCTACAGCCGCCGAGCGCCGCGATCGTCGCCACCGCCGCCACCGAGAGCCAAGGAAAGAATACGTAGGGTGCCCGCTTCATCGTGTGCTCCTCGTCGCCTCGAGGGAGGCGGCCATCTCGTAGGGGAAGTGCCGCTCGCGCGCGCTGGGATCCAAAAAAGCGAACCGCAGACAAACGGCCCGCATTTCTCGGGCGATCGGGCGGCAAGGGATGCGCTCGCGCCTCATGACGTGCAGAGCGCATGTACTCCTGCCCCTGTCGACGAGCACGCCACGGGCGCGTGGCCGATCGCCCCGGGTGCAGAGCAGGGCGCGGCGGGGTACCGTGGAGCTGCCGATGAACCTCTTCTATTTCCTCGTCTTCGGGGTCATCGCCTACATCGTGTGGTCGCGGCAGCGGGCGCGCGCGGTGCAGCAAGAGGAGGTGCTCGCGCTCGTCGAGCAGCGCGCGGCGTCGCTCATGGAAGAGTTCCCCGATTTGGACGACGACGCGATCGCGCTCCTGATCCGCGACGAGCTGCAAAACCGCCGTGTACGTGGGCACGAGGCCTACGCCGCCGCTTCTGCCCACACGGTGGGTCGGGTGAGGCGGAGCCTCGTCGTCGCGAGCGCGCGCTCGAAAAAGAGCGCCCCGAAGAAGCTCCCCCCGACGCGGATCGAATCGAGCGAAGAGAGCTAAAACGCGCCCCGTTCGCGCGAAACGTCGCCGCCGCAGAATCGGCGTTTGCAACGCGGCCTATCGCCCACCTAGTGTCGCAGGCGAACATGGCGCCCCTTCACATCGGCATCGTCGGCTGCTCGGCGGAGGGCGCGGCGCTTTGTTATCGCACCATCTGCTCGGAGGGCGCGGCGCTGCTCGGCTCGCACGCGCACCCCGAGGTGTCGATGCACACGCACTCCCTCGCCGACTACGTCGCGTGCCTCGATCGCGGCGACTGGGCGGGGGTAGGAAAGCTGCTCCATTCGTCGGCCGAGAAGCTCGCCAAGGCCGGCGCCGACTTCCTCATTTGCCCCGACAACACCGTCCACGGCGCGCTCCCCGCGATTCGTGCATCATGCACGCTTCCTTGGCTCCACATCGCCGAGATCGTGGCCGACGAAGCGGTGCGGCGCCGGTTTCGACGGCTCGGCCTCACCGGCACGCGCTGGCTCGTGGAGAGCGACGTCTACCCGGAGAAGCTCGCCGCGCGCGGGATCGCGGTGGTGCGCCCGAGCACCGCCGAGCGCGAAGAGATGAATCGTCTCGTGCTCGACGAGCTCGTGAAGGGCGTGCTCAAGCCGAGCGCCACCGCCACGTTCCGCCGCATCGGCCAGCGCATGAAGGACTCGGGCTGCGACGCGCTCGTGCTCGGCTGCACCGAGATCCCGCTCGTGTTCGACGACAGCTCTTCGCCGCT
>JAAFHV010000160.1 GCA_013297655.1 Myxococcales bacterium
GTGTCTGAGGCGTGTGCGTAGGTTCGGGCTGGAAACAACCTCTGCGTCTCGGATGGACTTCGAAGAGCCCGTCAGCCGCCGAGTCCGGGGGGGACCCACCCCCCCAATCCCAAAGCCGCCCCCGTGACGGCCCCGGCATACCTGTCCGTGGTCTCTCCCAGGCCCCGCGCGTCCCCGTCCAATCCAAGTCTTCCAAGCCCCACCGCCCCACAGCCGTGTGCGCGCCGCGAAAAAAAACCACAGCCCCCGCGGGCCCCAAGCCAAGACGTCCGCAGGTATCCCGCCGCTTCCACGGGCCACAAAAAAGGAACGAGCGAGCCGGGTGACTCGCTCGTGCGCGCCGCGAAAAGGCGCCAGCTTAGAGGCAGCGGCCGAGGGCGTCGTTGAGGGTCTCGTTGGTGCCGGGGAGCTTGGCGGTCGAAGAGGCTCGTGCGCGCCGCGAAAAGGCGCCAGCTTAGAGGCAGCGGCCGAGGGCGTCGTTGAGGGTCTCGTTGGTGCCGGGGAGCTTGCGGTCGAAGAGGCGGGTGGCACCTCCGGGGGCGAGCACCGTGGAGAGCTCGCGGATCGTGCCCTTTACGGGGATAGTGCACACGAACGGCGCGCGGGTGACCTTGTGGGTGCCGCCGGAGAGGAGGCTCGTCTCGCTCGCGGCGAAGGTCCACGAGCAGGTGCCGATCTTCTTGTCGGGACCTTGGCTGCACGTGAAGCGGAGCGGCTGGTAGTTCGCGTACTCGCCCTCGCAGAAGGTGTCGCCGCAGACGTCGTCGAACGTGGTGCGGAGGTTTCCGGTCATCGCGTAGTACGCGTCGATGTCGGTGCCCTCGATCGCGTCGGCCGCGCTCACGAAGCTGCCCGCGGTCGGGGCGGGAAGGGGAGAGGCTCCGAGCGGCTTGTCGAAGCAGTCGCTGAGAGTGTCGTAAATCGAGCCCATCCCGGGGAGCTTCGCGTTGAGCGGATCGGCGCCGAACGCAGCGACGAGGCCGCTCGCGTTTCCGGTCGGCTTCACGCGGCACTCGAAGAAGGCCACGCTGCTCGCGATCGAGCCGCTTCGCGCGTCGACCTCTTCCTGGCTCGCCGCGAACGTCCACATGCACTCGCGGACCTTGCCGATCTTGGAGCTCACGGAGCAGGCGAACCCGAGCGAGTAGATGTTCGAGTAGTCGCCGCCACAGAACGTGTCGCCGCAAATCTGATCGAAGCCCTGCTCGAGAGCGCGCCGGGCGGTGAACCACTTCTCGTAGTCGGCGCCCTTCAAGAACTGCCCAATGTCGACGTACTGCGTACGCGCGCTCGACAGGTCGTCCTCCTCGGTGGCCACGTTCTCGGGCTCCGAGCTGCAGCCCGAGGCGACGATCGCGGAGGCCACCAAAGCAGGCCATACGAAGCCGAGAGCGATGCGCGAAGGAGCGAAGTGGTTCGTCATGGGCGTCGCTTTAGCAAAGCGAATGCCGATCGCGAGCAACGAGTATGTGAATGTGCGTGATATGGATCGAACGCGATCCCGTGGACACGCATGATCCATCCACATTTAGCGCGATTTCTATCTGCCTTAGGCGCTCTCGGCAGGCGGAGAAGGCGCCCGGTGCGGTCGATTTTCCCGCCTGTGACCCCTGCCGATCCCGACAGCCGACGGCGCGCTCCCGTGTCCCGGGACAGCGCATTTGGTGTCCGCGGACGGCGCAGCTCCCGCGCCTCACGCCGATCCCTGAATGGCAATGAGCGGCACGTCGCCGCCGCTCGGCGCGCATGGTGGAGATCGTTCGGTCGCCCGCGCGGACGCTCGCGTACGAACCTGCCGCGGCCGTGACCATGACGTTCGGCACCCTCGAAGAGGAACGCGCGCGCCGTCTCGGGCGTTGTACCCTCGAGCTCCCCCCCTTTGCGCCTCGCTCCTCGCCTCGTCATCGCGTTCGGTGTCCTCGCTGCCGCTGGCACCGTAGGGCTCGGGCTCCTCTTGCGCGAAGATCGCGCCACCGCCGAGACCAAACGCTTCGCCGACGAGGTCGCGCGCGCGTGCGAGTCGACCCGCGCCGAGATCCTGCACCAGGCCGAGCGCGACCAGAAGCTCGTCGGCGGCGCGTGCCAGTCGGGAGAGCTCGTCGACCGCGCCCTCGTCGCGCTGGAGGCAGGGGATTTTTCGGATCGCCGCCTCGGGTTCTCGTCGCTCGTGCCGCAAGAGCGCGTCGCGTTCGATCTCGACGAGCTGCTCTTCGCGGTCTCCGGCGGCGACATCGTGGGCGCCGATCCGAAGACGTTGCTCTCCCTCTCGAAGAAACAAGTCGAGGCGCAGGTCGGCAAGGGGCCGGCGAGCTTCTCGTTTCGCACCGAGGGCGAGCTTTCTATCGTCGCCCGCTGCGCAAAATCGCACCGCGGACACACCGCGGGGCTCGTCGGTGTGCGCCACGTGACGCCGCTCCTCGCCCAGCGCGGGCAGGCGCTCGGGGTCGTGGTCTCGCAGGGCGTGAAGGTCGCGCGCCCGGACGAGGTGGCCGCCTCGTGCACGATGACCGATCCGCAAGGCACGCAGGTGTCGCTCACCGCGCTGAAGCCGAAGGCGGAGCTCGTCGCCGAGCTCGCGCGCATCGACGAGCGTATTTTGCTGGCCCAAGCGCTCTCGATGGGGGTCGCGCTCCTCTTCGCGGTGGTGCTCGCGCGGAGCCTCGGGCGTCCCCTCGCCGAGCTCGCCCGCGAGGCCTCCCTCGTGAAGACGGACGAAGCGCGCCCGCTCGAAGGTCGCGTGAAGGGCTCGGGGGAGGTCCGCGATCTCGTCGTCGCGTTCGATCGCATGATCGAAGATCTCGCGGTGACCCGGCGTCGTCTCGCAGCGACCACCCGCGTCGCGGCGTGGCGCGAGGTGGCCCGCCGCGTCGCGCACGAAGTGAAGAACCCGCTCGCCCCGATCCGCGCCGCGGTCGAGACGCTACGGCGCCTCCGCGCGCGCGACGATCCCGCGTTCGACGAGTACTTCGACGAAGCGACGCGCACGGTCCTCGACGAGGTGCATCGCATCTCGAACATCGTGACCGAGTTCACCCGCTTCGCGCGCCTCCCCCCGCCGCGTCCGGAAGAGGTCGATCCCGCCGACGTGGCGCGGCACGTGGTGAGCGCGCACGAGCCCCTCACCGAAGGTACCAAACTGTCCCTCGTCGTCACGACGAAGGGCTCCCTCGTGCGCGCCGACCGTGACCAGATCATCCAGGTGCTGACCAATTTGGTGCAGAATGCACTCGACGCGGTTCGCGGGCGCGAAGGTGCCGCGGTGGTCGTCACCGTCGGGAAAGACGCTCACCGGCGCGCCGTCATCACCGTGAGCGACAACGGCCCCGGCATCGGCAAGGACATCGCGCATCGTCTGTTCGAGCCCTACGCGACCACGAAGGCGACCGGCACCGGCCTCGGTCTCGCGATCGCCCAACGCATCGCGATCGAGCACGACGGGGAGCTCTCCTACGTTGGCGCGGGGGAGCGCGGCGGCGCGGTATTTCGGCTCGTTTTGCCGCCCGAAGGCCCTCCCGCGCCCGTCGATCCGCCCTCGAGCGGCTGACCCGAGCTCGCGACGCACGGCCCTCGTCTTCGAGCCCTCGCGAGGCCCCACCGATACGTGAGGGGTGCACGTGGTTGCGTTCGTCGATTTGGCAACATCGGCAAGGCCTCGTCGAGGCGCGCGAACTACGTTCGTCGTCGATGGAGCCTCCCGCGACTCGACCCGTCGATGCCTATCGCGCGCGACTGTGCGCCGCCGTCGCTTACGTGGACGCGCACCTCGACGAGGAGCTCTCGCTCGATCGCCTGAGCCGGATCGCGCGCTCCTCGAAGTTTCACTTTCATAGGCAATTTTCCAATGTCTTCGGCGTCACGCTTCACGCCTACGTGCACCTCTGCCGCATGAAGCGCGCCTACTACGCGCTCGCGTTCCGGAACGCGCGTGTGATCGACGTCGCGCTCGCGAGTGGCTACGACGGCCCCGAAGCGTTCACCCGCGCCTTCAAGAAGACCTTCTCCCGTTCCCCGTCCGACATCCGGCGCGAGCCTCGATGGGAGGCCCTCGTCGAAACCTTCGCCCCCTTGACCACCATGAGGAGACAGATGACCACCGAGCACACCCTCGCCGACGTACGCGTCGTGGACTTTCCTCGCACCAAGGTCGCGACCCTGGAGCACCGCGGCTCACCGAAGCGCCTCGGCGAGACAATCCAGGCCTTCGTCGCGCGGCGAAGGGAGCACCGCCTCCCGCCACGGTCGAACGCCACGTTCAACCTCGTCTACGGCGACCCGAGCGAGGTCCCCGAGGACGACTTCCGCTTCGGTCTGTGCGTCGCGACCGATCGCGAAGTGAAAGAGAGCCCGCAGGGGCTCGTCGCGTCGGAGATCCCGGCCGGCCGCTGCGCCGTGCTCCGTCACCGTGGCTCGGACGACCATCTCGGGTCGACGATTCGGTTCCTCTACGCCGAGTGGCTCCCCCAGAGCGGCCACGAAATCAGAGATTTTCCGCTCTTTTTCCAGCGGGTGAGCTTCTTCCCGGACGTGCCCGAGCACGAGGCCATCACCGACGTCTTCGTGCCGATCCGCTGAGCCGCAGCGTCGCGAGCTTCGCATCGCGCTCCCCACGCGAGCGGGGCGCACGAGACGGCATGGCTCGCGCGGCACCTCACGAGGCGCGATCGCAAGCCGCGCTTGACGTCGCTCGCGGGGCCCGAAATTATGGCCGCGATGACCAGAGAGTTCGCCTCGTGAGCGACGAGCCGAGGCCCATAGGCGTGAGCGCGTCCGCCCCCGGTGAGGCCCCAAGCACCGCCGCGGAGATCGCCCCGTTCGACGGGATGACCGCCTCCCACAAGCTGTTCGTGTACCTCTGCACCCTCTTCGTCGCGTGCCTTCTGCTCGGCGACATCATCGGTGGCAAGACCATCGCGACCCCGCTCGGGGCGATCTCGGTCGGCATCATCCCGTTCCCGGTCACCTTCCTCTTGACCGACATCGTGAACGACTTCTACGGCCGCAAGGGCGCCCGCTTCTTGACGATCCTCGGCTTCGTGATGGCCACGTTCGCCTACGTGGTGCTCCAGATCGGCACCTACGCGCCGATCGACGAGTCGACCTATTTCACGCAGGCCGAGTTCACCAAGATCTTCGGCGGAAGCGCGCAGCTCTTTCTCGCTTCCATCGTCGCGTATCTCATCGGCCAGTTTCTCGATATTTACGTGTTTCAATTCTGGAAGCGCCTCACGCAATCGCGGCATTTGTGGCTCCGCGCGACGGGCTCCACCCTCCTCAGCCAGATCGTCGACACGGTGGTGATCAACTGCATCTTCTGGGGTTGGACCGCGTCCTCGAACCCGGAGGGGTTCTTGGGAAAGATGAGCCCGAACGCGCGGTGGACCTGGATTTTCCAGAAGATCGGCCGCGAATACGGGATCAAGGTGGTGGTCGCGATCCTGCTCACTCCCGTCGTTTATGCCCTCCACGCCGCGATCGTGAAGGGGCTCAAGATCGAGCCGGAGAAGCTCGCCGCGGTCGCGAAAAAAGCGTGACTTTCGCGGACTAGGCCAAAACTACCGCGATTGTTCGTGGCCGACTGCAGGTGGACTCGGCTCCCCGAATCGGGTATTCGTTTCGCATATGGCGCGCGCCGTCGTCACGAAGCCGCAGAACAAACGCGGGAGCCCCGAAGCGGTCGAAAAGCGCCGCGTCGCCCGCCTCTTCAACGACGTTCTCGGGGGCGCCTCCGCATCCCCCCGCCGCGATGGTCGCACCGAGAAGCGCCGCCAGCGCCTCGTGAAGGAGCTCGAAGAGGGCCTCGCGCGCGGCAAGCGTGAGCTCAAGCCGATCGACGTGCTCCTCCGTGTGCAGGAGCTGCTCGAGCTCGGCGAGCCCCTCTCGCACCTCCGCAAGGTGGTCAAGGTTCGCCCGCTCCCCCCGGAGACGACCGTCGAAGGTCTGATGGCTGTGGTCCGTCGCCTCCACGAAGCGTACCAATTCCGCCCCGAGGTCTACCGCTTCGTCGGCCTCGGGGACGACATCCTCGCCAAGGCTGGCATCACCGGCGCGGAGCAGGAGCCCAAGAAGCTCGCCGCCGCACCCGCGAAGAAGGCCACCCGATCGAGCTGACCGCGTCCCGGCGTTCGCGCGCCGTATGCACCATGCACGCGTACGCACCATGCACGCGTGCGCACCATGCACGCGTACGCACCATGCACGCGTATGCACCATGCACGCGTATGCACCATGCACGCGTATGCACCATGCACGGATCGCGCTGGGCGCGCGATCCGGCGCGCGGCGTTACTTCTTGCTCGCGTCGCGGCCGAGGGGCCCGTCGTCGATCTTCACGTTGAAGACCGAGAGCGGTCCGTCGTCGCGGTCCTTCACGTAGGTCGCCTTGAGCTCGTCGATGTGGCGCTTGCTCGCGTCCTCGAGCTTACGGCGCGAGAGGGTGTCCCGAATTTGGGGCCCAGCGTCCTCGATCGTCTTCTTGGTCGCGGCCACCGTTCCGCGGCGCCACACGATCGCGAACGCGCTGCCTTCCGCGACCGGCTTCGGGCAAAGCTCGCCGTCTTTCACGGCCTTCGCGGCGACGACGAGGGCAGGATCGGCCTTGAGCCCGGCCTCGTTCGAGGCGCCATCCGGGCCCAAAAAGCCCAAGTTTCCCGCGCGCATGTTGGTGGCCTTGTCGAGGCTCTTCTCGCGCGCGATCTCGGTGAAGGCCTTCAGGGTGAGGTCTTTCTTCAGCGCCTGGAGGTGCGTCTCGGCCTCGGCCTGGGTCGCGACGAGGATCCGAAACAGGTGGATGCGCTCGGGAGAGTCGTAAAACGACTTGTTCGCTTCGTAGTACGCGACCACCTCTTCTTGGGCGATCTGAGAGGCGGCAGGCACCGAGGCGCGCATCGCTCGGAGCGACGCGCCGCTCTTCGCGCGGGAGATCTCGGATGACCAAGGGAGCGCCTTGGCGACCCCTTCGGACTTCGCGCCCTCCGAGAGCAAGAGCTCGGGGATCATGATTTTCTCGAGAAACGTCCTGCGGATCTCCTCCGGCGTCTTCCCGAAATCGTGGAGCTGGAACCGAGGCACGGTGGCGAGGCGGGCCTCGAGCTCACCGACGGTGACCTGCGCTTCGCCGATCTTCGCGACGACGACCGCCTTGCGTGCTCGCTCTGCGTCCTCCGCGGCGGTGGCCCCCGCGGTGCGCGGCGACGTGCCCACGAGCGCGAGCCCGAGCACGCCCACGAGCACGAACGAACGGCGCGGTCGCATGTGGTTCACGCGCCATTTCGTACGCGGGACGAGCGCCGGAGGTCAAGCCGTACCCCGGAAAAACGGCGCTTCGGGGCGCTCCTAGCGGCGGCGTCGCTCCGTCGGTTCGGTGCTCGGTTGCTCGCCCGCGCGTGCGTAGCTCACGCTCGACGCTTCAAGGCATCGAAGGCGGCGGCGCGTTCGGCGAGTCGCTTGGAGCGGCCCTCGCCGACCCCGAGCACCTCGTCGCGCACCACGACCTCGACCACGAAGGTGGGCTCGTGCTCCGGCCCTCGCGAATCGCGGACACGATACGACGGGCTCGGGTGGCCCTCCGCCTGCACGTCTTCTTGGAGCGCGCTCTTCGGATCGCGCACGTCGAGCTCGTCCCCCCGCGCGACGCGGATCGCTACGATTTCCCGCACGAGCGAGCGCGCGCCGTCGAGGCCGACCGCGTCGTACACGCAGGCGACGAGCGCCTCGACCGCGTCGGCGAGCACGTTCGTCTCTTGCCGCTCGCTGCCGTGGTGCGCGCCTTTCCCGAGCGCCAGAGCGTCGCCGAGGGACACCTCACGCGCCCAGCCCGCGAGCGCCTCCGCGTTGACGAGCGCCGCGCGCATCCGCGTGAGGGCGCCCTCGTCTGCGAGCGGGTTCTCTTCGCCCAGAATTTCGCTCACGCACAGCCCGAGCACGGCGTCGCCGAGGAACTCGAGGCGCTGGTTGTCCGCGAGGCCGGAGACCTCGTTCGCGAAGCTCGGGTGCGTCAACGCCTCGTCGAAGCGGGGAAATTCCTTGCTCCCCGTGAGCACAGCGAGACGCGCGAGCAGGCCCTCCCGCGCCTCTTCGAGCTTCTCCTTGTCGCGCCGGCTCGCCCCTCGTGAGGCAGGCTGCGGCCTTTCGCTCGGCGAGGTCATCGGCCGCCGTGGGCGTGGTCGGCGTGCTCGGCTCCGTCGAGGTCGAGCTGGGTGAGACCCTTCGGCTCGTGGGTGGAGAACACGATCGTCGCCTTGCCCCACGTGAACGCGATCTCGGGATGATGATCGGTCTTCTCCGCGAACAGCCCGACCCGCACGACGAACGCGAGGGCGGTCGAAAAGTCCGGGAACGAGAACGTGCGAGCGATGGCCTCGTGTTCGCTCCCGAGGCGCGAGGCCTCGTGTTCGCTCCCGAGGCGCGAGGCCTCGTGTTCGCTCCCGAGGCGCGAGGCCTCGTGTTCGCTCCCGAGGCGCGAGGCCTCGTGTTCGCTCCCGAGGCGCGAGGCCTCTCGTTCGCTCCGGAGGCGCGAGGCCTCTCGTTCGCTCCCGAGGCGCGAGGCCTCGCCGTCGCGCGCCCAGCCCGGGTGGGCCGAGAGCCAAGCGTCGACGTCGGAGGACGAGAGCACGGGAGGACGAGCCATGACGCACCTATGCCGTGCTCGCGCGGGGGAGACAACCCTTCGCGACATCCGCGTCTTCGCGGGAACCCTTCCGTTCGCGTGATGTCGCTAGAGCCTTCGGAGGACCCGATGGCCTATGCTGCGCGTGTGGCTCTCTTGGCGTGCCCGTTTTGCCGGGAAATGTTCGAAGAAGGCGAGGCGAAGGCGTGCCCCTTGTGCGGCATGGCCCTCACCCCGTTCGACAAGCTCCCCCCTTCGCTCGATGCGGAGGCCGAGGGCGGCGTCCCCACGGTGCCCGAGGCCGAGCGCCGCCCGATCAGCGACTTGAGCCGCGGAAAAGGCCCACTCCTCGCGGTCGCGTTGCTCGGCATGCCGTTGTTCTTCTTGCCCTGGATTCACCTCCGGTTGCCCTACGAAGAGGAGCTCTCCGCGTTCGACCTGTCGCGCCATCGCCTCGGGTGGCTTTGGGCGGTCGCGGTCGCGTGGACCGTGCTCGTGCCCACCGTGCTCAGCCGCCGCAGCATCGTTCAGATGGTCGGGGCGCGCGTGGCTGCCGCGTTCCTCGCCGCGATCCCCGGCATCAGCACCGCGATCTTGCTCCTTCGGCCTCCGCACGGCACGCTCCTCCGCGTCACCTTCAGCTACGGCTGGCCTCTTTACGCAACGTTGGCGCTCTCCCTCGTCGGGATCGGGCTGTCGCTACGGCTCGGTGGCAAGCGGGACGACATCCAGGTGAAGCGCGGATCGTCCAAGGGCCAAACCCTCCACTGAACGCGCCGGCCGACCGCGCTGCGAAGCCCGGGCGAGGGGAATTCCCGGTCTTTCCTCTGGCGTGACCCCAGGCATGGAGCCATGGTGCTCATGTCGTGGCGACAGCAAAACGAAAACCATCGCGTGAGCGCGAGCTTCGTCTCGTGGCGTCCCACGGCAACGTGTTGCCTGGGCAGCCGGCTGGGCCGCGTCCGGGCGTGCCCGCCGCGCCCGAGTCGCAGCCCGCCAGCGACCGCAACGATCGCGCCGATCGTGGCGACGCCTACGAGGTGAACGACGTGCCCGCGGCGGTGCTCTGCGCGCAGTGCGGGCTCGCCGATTGCACGGGAAATTGCGAGGAATACACCGCTTCCGGCGTGTTCGTGCTCGTCCCTTGGGAGCGGGGGGACGGCGCGGTCCTTCGCCGGCTCTTCGCCACCTCGCGCGCGGCCACCCTCGACGCCGACGCCTTCTTCGAGCGCCTGTCCGATGGCCCGGTCACTCCGGCTCTCGGGTTCGCGATCGCGGCCGAGCTCTTGGCGGCGCTGTCGCTCGTCGTCACCGTCACGCTCCCTCTCGCGGCGTTTTTCCCAGAGATTGCGCACGATTGCCTTTTCGAGCCGGCGCTCCGGCGGCAGGTGCTCGTCGCGTCGTTGCTCGGGGTCCCCGGGCTCGCGTTCCTGCTCGTGCTCGCCCACGCCGTGCACGGCCTCTCGATCGACATGGGCGCTCGTCGTCAAGGCGCGCGCTCGTCACGCACGCGAGCGCTTCGGTTCGGCCTGTACGCGGCCGGGTGGGACCTCGTGATGGGCCCCCTCGGCGCGCTCGTCGTCGCGTTCAACGAAGGACCCCGCGCCGCGCTCGGCATCTTCTCGCGTGGGGTCGGGCTCCCCACCGTCGCCACCCTCGCGTTCCTCCGCAACGCGTACCGCCTCGAGGGCGAAGCCGCGCGAAGGGCGCTTCGGTTTTCGTATTGGGGCGCCGGCGTCGCCACCACGTTCGTCGCGATGGTCATCCTCGCCGCGGCGTTCGTGGGGCTCTTCCGTTAGCGATCGTCGTTTAGAGCACCGAACAGGTTGAATCCGGTCCCTCTTCAGTGACTGCCAAGGATCGGCGGCTTTCGCACGTTTAGCGGCGTGCCTGCGACGCGTCGTTGCTCCTCCGAGCTCCTAAGATAGAAGACGATCCGTCCCTCGTCAGGGACTGCCAAGGGTCGTCGTCGTCGCGCGCATCTGGTGGCGCGGCTTGCCAACCGCACGAAGTCCTCGGTCCTTCAACCTGATCGGCGCTCGAGCGATCAGCGCCGCCCGAGCACTTCGCCGACCCACGCGTCGATGAGCCGTCGCGCGATGCTGAGACGCGGAGGGATCGCGGGGAGAGCGTCGGCCGCGAACCACTTGGCGTCCGCGATCTCCTTCGGATCGATCACGATCTCACCCGAGTCCCACTCGGCGGTAAAGCCCACCATGAGCGAGTTCGGGAAGGGCCAGGGCTGGCTCCCGAAGTAGCGCACGTTCTTCACGTTCACGCCGACCTCCTCGTGCACCTCGCGCACGAGCGTCTCCTCGAGAGACTCGCCGATGTCCGCGAAGCCCGCGAGCGTGCTGTAAAACGCGCCCGGGAACGCCGCGTTGCTGGCGAGGAGGGCGAGGTCGCCCTTTCGTACGAGCGTGATGATCGCGGGGCTTATCCGGGGAAAAACGCGGAGCTTGCACGCGGGGCACTCCACGCAGCGCTCGTGCGCGCTCCGCGTCGTAGGCGTGCCGCAGCGGCCGCAGAAGCGGTTCGTCGAGAGCCAATCGCAGGTGTGCATCGCGCGGCCCACCGCGCCGAACATTTCGGGCGCGAGCAGCCCCGCGAGCGCGCGGAGGCCCATCGTTTCGAACGGGGCGGGCACGTCGCCGGTGGCGGGGAGCGCGAGCGCGTCCGTCTCGTCCAAGGTGCCGAGGCGGTGCGCGTCTTCGGTGCGCACGCCGAACGCGGAGAGCTCCTCGTCGGTCGGGAACACCAGCCTGCCCTCTTCGCGCCGCGCGACGAGGCCCTTCTCGTGGACGACGAGCCAGGTGCGTTTTTCGTACCTCGTTACGAACGTCGACTCCGCGATGAACGCCATGCGCTTTTGGTAGCACGTCGCCCGTAAACCCCAAGCATCCCGAGGAGGTGCGAAATCTCGCGGTCACCCGTGCGTACGGACCCCGTCACGCGAGGGCGTCGGCGACGGGGCGAATCGGCGCGGGACTGGAATCGTCGTCGCGAAGCGCGAGGTCCCAGTAGCCCACGTCGTGCCAGCGCCCGTTCTTGAAGCCGACCCGATGGAACGTGCCGCAGCGCACGAACCCGAAGCGCGCGTGGAGCCTCTCGCTCGCCGGGTTGGGCAGCGTGATGCCGGCGACCAACGTGACGTATCCCTGCGCCCGCATCGTGGGCACGAGCACCTCGTAGAGGCGAGAGCCCACCCCTCGCCCATGCGCTTCGGGGTCGACGTACACCGAGACGTCGGCTGTCCACGCATAAGCGCCGCGCGCCTTGTGGGGGCCCGCCTTCGCGAAGCCGCGCACCTTTCCCTCGCCGTCCTCTGCGACGATCCAAGGGAAAAACTCGTGTGATTTGCGGAACGACGCGACCCACTCCTCGAGCGGCTCGGGGCTCGTCGCGAAGTTCGCGACGGTGTTCATCGCGGCCCAATTCGCGAACGCGAGCATGGTGGGCACGTCGCTCTCTACTGCACGTCGAACCGTGAGCGCGCTCATCACGAGCCTCCTTCTCACACCTACGTACGGCGCGCGCGTTTCCGGGAGGCTTCGCGCCGGGTGCTCGACGTCACTCGGGCCAGGGCCACTCTTCCGGAGCGAGGCCGTCGAACACCTCGAGCTCGTACTCGCGTGCGGCGATGCAGCACTCGCTCGCGACGGGGAACACGGAGCAGGCGCCGGGGCGAAGATCGTAGATCTTGCACTTGTTGTCGCGGCGGAGGTGGTGGCAGCGGCCGTTCTCTTTGAGGGTGAGGATGACCTTGCCGTCTTTGCGCTTCGACCACGGCTGCTTCAAGAGCTCCGCGCGGCCCGCTTCGCGGAAGCGGTTCATGTCGTCGTCGTCGAGCACCACCTCGTTGTCGCGGCAGCACGCGCCGCACGCGAGGCAGTCGTAATTCACCTTGAGGGTGGCCTTGGGGTGCACCGAGTCGCGCTCGGCGCGTCGCTTCACGATGTGGAGCGCGTCGTCCGGCACCCGCACCGTAGCGAGACCCGCGAATTTTCCGTCTTTTCGCACGGTCCAGCGCTCGAGGCCCAAGTCGAAGATCGACCAGATGCCGAGGTCGGTCCAGTCGTCGTTCTGTTTCGGCGCCGGCACGACCAGGCGCGCGCGCGCTGGCGACTCCCAGTACACCGCGTGCCCGCCGAGGCGCACGAACGCGCTCGCCTCTTTCCAGTACTTCGCCTTGAAGCTCCGAACCACGCTGCGCACGACGGCCGTCATGTCGCCCCTCTACTCGAGTCGTGTCGCGTTTGGGATGGAGAAACGTTTTCGAGGCGATCCGCGCGGTCGCCGGGCTCGCGCGTGGTCGTTCGGAATCGGGATCGCGCGATCGGTGCTATCTCGGTCGGCGCGCGTCGCGTGGTGTCGCGAACGGCGGAAGCGAAATGAAGCCCAAGACCCCGTTTCCACGTGTCTTTTGGATCGCCATCTTGCTCGAGGTCATCGAGCGGATGGCCTTTTACGGCGTGTACATCAACCTGAGCGTGTACCTCGGGCAGACGGTGGGCCTCTCCGACAAGGAGATCGGGAGCCTGCTCGGCGTGTTCGCGCTCACCCGCTCTTGGGTACCGGTGCTCACCGGTGCGCTCTCGGACAAGCTCGGGTTCCGGCGATCGCTCGTTCTCTCGTTCTCTCTCTACGTGCTCGCCTACCTCGCGCTCTACGCGGTGGCCTCGATCCCCGGGCACGGCGTCGTCGCGCGTGTCTTCGCGTGGGGGGCGGTCGTCTCGATCGCGGTCGCGGGGGCGTTCTTGAAGCCGGTGATCCCCGGGTCGGTGCGCCGGTATGCCCCACCAGAGCGAAGGACGCAGGGCTTCTCGATCTTCTACGCCTCCGTCAACGCGGGGAGCGTGATCGGCAAAGTGCTCACGAAGATCGTGCGTGTATTGCTCACGCTTCGGGCGAGCATCTTGAACTCGGTCGTCGCCTCGCTCGTAGGGCTCACGGTCGCCGTGCTCGCCTATTTCGAGCCCGAGAAGGAGGCCATCGTTCCTCCCGCCGAGACGGACACCGCGGAGGAGAAGAAGGCGCGCGCGGAGCGTGAAGAGGGTTTCGGTCGCAGCCTGCTCACCGCGTTCACGCAGGTTCGGTTGGTGGGGTTCTTGGTGGTCGTGAGTGGCTATTACCTCCTCATCGAACAATTTTACCAAACGTTCCCCGTCTACATCGTGCGCATGTTCGGGGAGAAGGCGCCGCGGGAAGAGATCTCGCTCATCAACCCGTTCTCGATCGCGCTCTTGCAGGTGCTCGTCGCGCGCTTCACGAAGAAGCTGCCGCCGCTGCCGGCGATGGCGTTCGGCATTTTTGTCGGCGCGGTGTCGATGGCGCTCATGGGCGCGATCCCCACCCTTTGGGGCGCGTGCGGGAGCTTCTTCGTGTTCGCGATCGCGGAGATGATCTACTCGCCGCGCTATTACGAATACGTCTCGTCGTTCGCGCCGAAGGGCAGGGAAGGGCTCTACATGGGACTCGCGCTCGTGCCATCCGGGCTCGGGGGGCTCGTCGGTGGGGTGCTCTCGGGGCGCCTCATCGCGGCCTATCTGCCCAAGGGCGGGGCCGAGCTTCGTCCCGGCACTGTGTGGGGCACCTACGCTGCCATTGGCGTCGTGTGCGCGGCGCTGCTCGCGGGCTTCACGGCCGTCTTCAAGAGCCCCAAAGCCACCGACGAAGAGCCCGCGCCAGAGTGACGTAGTCTCCCCTCTCCCGTCGCAGCGAACGAGGGGCGCCTTACCAAAGGGTAAGTTGTTCGTGGGTGGGGTCTCTCGCCTCGCAGATCGTGGGTTCTCACGTACCTTCGAGGGATGCGCGCTCCTCTCGTCGTCGGGCTCTTCGCTGCGGCTTCGTTCGTCTCACTCGTCTCGCTCGTCGCGTGTGGCGGGAGTGAGCCAAAGGTCGCCGCCGGCCTCGTTTCGCCGGTACAAGAGGTGGTCTTGCCGCCCGCTCCCGTGGCTCTCGCTTCCGCCTCCGCCGCGTCGAGCGCAGCGCCCACGTCCACACCGACGCCCCACGAAGAAGCGCCGCCCGCTCCGGAACCGCCACCGGAAGACACGCCGCTCGTCGGCCTCGGGTCGAGTCAGGGGTTCGGTGGGCTCGGGCTCACTGGCACCGGTGGCTCGGGCGGCACCGGCCCGGCGGACATCGGCCTCGGCTCGGGCACGTTCGGGCACTCCGGTATCGGGGGTGGCGTTGCGCGTCCTTCTCCCACGCTTCGCATGGGCCCCATCAAGCTGAGCGGCAAGCTCCCTCCCGAGGTGGTTCAGCGGATCGTGCGCCAGAATTTCGGTCGCTTTCGACTCTGCTACGAAAATGGGCTTCGCCTCAACCCTACGCTCGGCGGCACGGTGGCCGTCAAATTCGTTATCGGCAAAGACGGCGCGGTTCGGACATTTGCGCTCGATCCGAGCACCACGATGGCGGACAAGGGCGTCTCGGCCTGCGTGGTTCGCGCGATCGGCCAGCTCTCGTTCCCGCAGCCCGAGAGCGGCGAGGTCACCGTCGTGTACCCGATCGTGTTCGCGCCACCCGCGCCTCCGCCTCCGCCGGTCAAGCCCGCGCCGTCGGTCAAGCCCGCGCCCGCTCAAGCCGGGGGCGGCGTCTCGAACGGTCGAAACTGACCACGCGGTGGATCAGCCGGCAGGAGCGACCGCGACGGGGGCGGCGGGGGCGCTCGGCCCGCGGCGTTCGACGTGGGTGATGTCGTCGGCGGGCGGCGGGAGGGCGTTCTCGTCGGCGTCCGAGCCCACCCAAAACACCTCCGGCACGGTGCGGTACTCGCTCGCGTAGCTCCGCTCGACGGCGTGCCCGTCCGGGTGCACGTTCTTCACGTAGGAGATCACTGTGGCGCCGGCCTTGCCCTTTTGGCGCGAAATCACCGCGCCTTTAGGCAAGTAGGGTTTGTGCGTGATGCGCCGGAAGGGCGCCCCGGTCGGCCTCGAGCTGTACGTGTAGACGACCTTCACCGAGGGCTCACCGCCGAGCAGGACGATCTCGAGCGTGCCCGGTTTCGGCACGTGCGCGTGCACCACCAGCGCAAAGGGATGCGGGTTTCGCACCTTCAAATCGACGACCCCGTAGACCACGGTCGCGTCGAGGCCGGGCTTCGTGTACGCCGATGCCCGCGCGTGGGCGTGGCGCTCCACCACGTCGAGCGCGCCGAACAACGAAGCCGCGTGGAGCGTGCTCGCCACCTGGCAGGTGCCGCCGCCCACGCCGTCCTCCAGCTCGTCGCCCACGATCTCCGGCGCGTGCGCAAAGCCACGTTCGATCGTTCGCGGACCTACCGTCGCGTCGAACGAGACGGTGGTCCCGGGGAGGAGCAGCGCACCGTCGAGCTTTCGCGCGGCGACTGCCACGTTGTTCGCGCGCCCCGTGTTCGAGCCCCCGATCGGGAACGTGGTCGTGAAGGTGGACAGGGTCTTCGAAAGATCGACCTTGCCGAGATCGTCCTTCGCGACGGCGGCTCGCGCGCGGCGGACCTCTGCGGCGGCCTTGGCCTGGCGGGTGCTCAGCGCGACGAGCACGTGCTCGATCGTCGCCGACACGTCGAGCTCGCGCCCCTCCACGTCGGGCACGAGCGCGCGATTCTCGAGATCGAGGCGCGCGTCGGCAGGCTCGCGTCGCACCGCGGCCTCGAGCTCCAAGAGCTTCGCGCCGTTCGGGGCCACACTGAACCGCAGCGGAACCCGCACCGTGTCGCGCACGGTCCGGAGCCGCTCGCCGAGGGGCCGTCCCGCCGCGGCCCGCGCTTCTCTCGTGGTCGCCGCGACGTCGATGCCGATGCCCCACTCGGCGAGAGTGCCCTCCACCGAGACCTCGTCCACGCTCACCGTGAGGCGCTCGCGAAGTCGCGCGTCTGCCCGCGTCTGCACGGTCTCGAGGGCGTGCGTGTCGTCCGTGAGCGGCGCGCCGTCCACCTCGATCTTCGGACCGAGGCGCGAGTTTTCCGAGCGAACGACGACGAGGCAAACGCCACCGACGACGAGGCCGAGGAGCAGGAAGGTGAGGGCGAAGTAGGAAAAGAAGCGGCGCAAGGCGGCGGGACCGAGGGACACGAACCACGTCGAGAGCAGGTCGTGTGCCAAGGTTTCGTACGCCGAGGTTCCCGTCAAATTCCCGGCCCGCGGTGCGCGACCGGCAAGCGCTTGCCGGCAACGGTCGGTCGTCGTGCGGCGGCTTCGGCCGGCCTACCCGCCCAAGTCAGCGCGGGAGCTTGGCCTTCTCGAAGCCGTCCCAGCACGCGTCGTAGTCTTTTTGCAGCGCGAGGGTGTGCATCGCGAAGCTCGTCGGCGCGATTACCCAGCGCGTCTCGAACATGAACGCGAGCGTCTTGTCGATCTTGTGCGGCGCGAGCTCGGCCGCGACCGCGCGCTCGTAGGTGGCCTTGTCCGGGCCGTGCCCGCTCATCGCGTTGTGGAGCGAGCCGCCGCCCGGCACGAAGCCGCCCGTCTTCGCGTCGTATTGGCCATGAACGAGGCCCATGTACTCGCTCATCACGTTGCGGTGGAACCACGGCGGGCGAAACGTGCCCTCCGCGACCATCCAGCGCGGCGGGAAAATCACGAAGTCGCAGTTGGCGGTGCCAGGCACCTCGCTCGGCGAAGTAAGCACCGTAAAAATAGACGGATCGGGGTGATCGAAGCTCACCGTGTTGATCGTATTGAAGAGCGCGAGATCGTACTTGTACGGCGCGTAGTTGCCATGCCACGCGACCACGTCGAGGGGCGAGTGGCCCTGAACCGTGTCCCACAAGTGGCCTTGGAACTTCTGCACCACGCGCGTCGGCACGTCGCGTTCCTCGAAGGAGGCGACGGGGATCAAAAAGTCGCGCGCGTTCGCGAGCCCGTTCGCGCCGATGGGCCCCAGCTCCGGGAGCCGGAATGGCGCGCCATAATTCTCGCACACGTAGCCGCGCGCTTCGGCCCCCACGATCTCGAACCGAAAGCGCACCCCGCGCGGTACCACTGCAACTTCGCCGGGGGAGAGCTCGAGCAGCCCGAGCTCCGTGACGAGGCGCACGGCCCCCTCTTGCGGCACGAGGAGCAGCTCGCCGTCCGCGTCGAAGAACACCGTGTCGATCATCGAGGCGTTCACGACGTACTGGTGAATCGCGGTGCCCGCCCCGTGGGCGGGGGAGCCATTGCCGCCGAAGGTGGTGAGCCCGGCGATGAAATCGGTCCCCGCGGGAGGAGAAGGCAAGGGGTCCCAGCGGAGACGGTTCGGCGAGGGAGCCTCTTCGAACGGGCCCGATCGAAGGAGCCCCTGGTCGGCCAGTCGAACGAACGCGGGGTGCGCGGCGGCGGGACGAAGACGATAGAGCCAGCTTCGCCGATTCTCGGAGCGCGGCGCGGTGAACGCGGACCCCGAGAGCTGCTCCGCGTAGAGGCCGAAGGGCACACGCTGCGGCGAATTTTGGCCGTGGGGAAGCGCGCCCGGCACCGCCTCCGTCGCGTGCGTGTTGCCGAGACCGGAGAGATATCCCTTGATCATCGGGCCCGCACGTTAGCACTCCCGCAGCGCCGTCGTCCCGCGCAGAGGAACGCGATCGAGGCGCAAAATCAGCGCAGCGCGACCTTCGAAACGACGATTCCGTCCTCGTCGGCGTAGAGGTGCTCTCCCGGTCGAAACGTGCAATCTGCAAACGTTACCGGCACGTCGACGAGCCCACGCCCGGTCTTTTCGCTCTTCCGCGGGACGGCGGCGAGCGCCTTGATCCCGATCGCGCACTCGCGGAGCTCGATCGTGTCGCGCACCGCGCCGTACACCACGATGCCGGCCCAGCCGTTCGTCTCGGCGAGCTTCCCGAGGTTGCCGCCGACGAGCGCGCGCCGGACGGAGCCCCCGCCGTCGATCACGAGCACACGTCCGTTCCCGGCGGTCTCCAGCGCCGCGCGCACCAACTGGTTGTCCTCCACGAGCGCGAGCGTCGTGATCGGCCCGGAGAACGCGCCGAGCTTCCCAAAATCGCGGAAGACAGGGGCAGGGACGACGAGATCCGGGTGTGCGTCGCAGAGGTCGGTCGTGCGCATCGCCCGAGGTTACCGCACGAGAAGGCGCCAGCGCGGGGCCGTCCGGCCCGCCGCGATGAGAGGGACGCGAACTTTTAGGGGCAAAGTCCGTAGTTTTTTCGTATCCTGCGGAGGTCCCCTTGGCCCGCCTGACCGATTTTTCCTACGCCGCCCACGCTGGGAGCAACACCTTCCTGCTGGACGACGACGGCATTTGCCGGAAGATCCTGTCGCGCGGGAAGAGCCGCAATTCTACGAACAAGTCGACGCAGCGCTGCCTCGGCGCGCAGTACGTCGCGAGCTTGGATTTTGCGAGCGAGAGCGGCCTCGTCGAGCGCCCGAAAGAGGGGTGCCCGCTCTTGTTCGCGCGCGTAGACGAGGCAGGTCGTGTTTCGCTCGTGCGCACCGCGCCCCTCGAGCGCTTCGAGGAGATCAAGCGCCAAGAGGGCGACCCCCCGACCGACGAGCACCCCGCGTTCGGCGCCCCCGATCCGGACGATCTCCCGCCGCGCACCGTGCGCGCCGAAACCCTCGCGCCGCAGACCCACCGCGAGCCCAAGGTCGACTCCCTCCGCCTCGCGAAGGCGATGCCCGGCCTGCCCGAGGTCGTGCGCTCCACGATGAAGGTCGACATCGACTACCTCGATCCCCTCGACCGCACCCAGCAGCGCCCCGCCCTCGATCCGCGAAAGCTCCCCGATCTCCACGACGACGATCCGCTCGGCGACGACGCGACGATCGTGGCCGAGCGACCCGCGGAGCTCAAGCGCCGCGGCATGCTCCCGAAGGAGCGACCCTCCGAGTCGCTCGTGCGAAGCGACGCGCCTTCGTCTCAGCCGCCGCCACGCAGCGACGGTCGACCTCCCCCGCCCAGCCGGCGCTCGCGGTAGGTGGTGAGTGCAGACGAATCCGGGCGGCTCGTTCTGTTATTTCTGCGGTAAGGCCGGCCGCGCCGACGCCCCCTGCGCGACCTGCATGGTCGCGATGCCAGCGGTGTTCTGCGGGGGCTGCGGGGCGCGCTCTTCGCCCCTCGATGCGCAATGTGGAGTCTGCGGTCAGCGCGTGCACGAGGCCGTGCTCCCGAGCCTCCCGTGTCCCGCTTGCACCGTCGCGAACCGCGCGTCGGGGCCGCTCGTCCCGTTCAAGCGCACGGCCGACGCGCTCACCCTCCACGGCTGCAACACGTGCCGCGGGGTGTTCGTTTCGGCACGTGCATGGTGCATGCTTCTCGCGAGCCCGACGACGGCGCCGGAGCTGCCCACCGCCGACGTGCCAGGCGCGGTGATGCAGCTCGTGGGCTGTCCGCTGTGCAAGAAGCCGCTCGAGCGCGGGCGCTTCGCGGGAAAGTCCGACGTCGTGGTCGACCTGTGCGATCGGCACGGGATCTGGCTCGACGCGGGCGAGCTCACGCGCATCCTCGCGTTCGTCGTGGAGGGCGCGAAGCCGGTCGCGGCAAACGTCGACGCGGCGCAAGCCCAGCTCGAGGTGCAAATGCAAAGGGGCGACGCCCACCTCCGCGCCGCGCGCCTCGACCTCGCGTCCGCCCCCGTGAAAAAAGAGGGAGGGCTCGGCTTCGGCGCGATGGTCGTGATCTCGATCCTCGCGCTCTCCGCGTTCTCGGCCGTCGGATTCGGTGCATACCGCAAGTTCTTCTCCCACCATGGCGACGACGTGAAGAACGCCGCCGAAGCGGCCGAGAAGACGCTCGGGCACTGACGCTCGCGGGGACGCACGAGCACGGCGAAGCGACCTGTCGATTTTCCGACGGACGCGAAGATCGCGCGCCAAGCGAAGGGCATGAATCGGTCTTCGCTCTTCCTCTTCGCTCCGCTCCTCGCCGTCTCGGTCTCGTTCGGTCTCGCCGCTTGCGGGGGAACGACCGCTGGCACCAGCGAGCCCGACCCCGACGCGGGCACGCAGGTCCCGGCGCTCCCCACCGTACCCACCGCCACCCCGCCCGCGAATCCGACGACCGAGCCGAGCGGTCCGCCGCTCCCGATGGCGCCGCACTCGGCGCGCGTCGACACGACCGACGTCTCGATCTTGTACCCCCTGCCGGCGCCCGGAGCCGCGGGCTCCTTCCTCCGCGCGAGCGAAGGTAGCTCCCTCGGGCCGCTGTTGCCGCGCGCCGCGTTCGAGAAGGTGCTCGGCCGCCGCTCGCTGGATTTCGAGATGGCCGCCGGCTACGACGATCTCGCGCTCGTCGGTCTTCGCCTGGATCCATGCTCGTCGCGGAACACGCAAGGGCGCGGGTGCACGCCAGAGATTCGCGCTGTATTTCAAGGGATCTCGAAGAAGGCGGATGGCACGACGGTGGCGGCGGACGGCGGCGTGCACGTCGCCTACGACATCTCCGATCGTGAGCTCGGCGAGGCCCTCCTCGAGATCCTCGCCGCGAAGTACGCCAATGGCGACACCGGCGCGCAGGAGCTCGGCCCGCACCCGATCCTGGTCGCGCAAGGGCTCGAAGGCAGCTTCGCGACTCGCCTCCGCGCGATCGTGCTCCGTCACCTCGGCGAGGCGCGCATCGGCCGCGTCACCGCGTTCGACCACAACATGGACCCCGACAGCGACGGCTGGACGTTCGGCGTGATCGATCGTGTCAAAGGCGCCTACGTCGAAGGAACGATCCCGGGCGTGCAATCTCGCGGGCAAACGGTCTTCGGCAGCTCCGCGCACGTGGAGCTCGCCGACTCGTCGGCCGGGACGTTCAACGGGCCGTCGTCGGTCGATCCGGTCGCCGACCTCGTCGCCAGCGATCGTCCGGCACCAGGTAGCCCCGGCGCCAGCGCGCTCGGCGCGGTGTTCGAGGCCGCGATACGGCTCGAGAACCCCAAGCTCCACAGCGCCGAGTCGACCGACTGCGCGAACTGCCACCTCGCCGAGGGAGCGCACCGCATCGGCGCGTCGATCTACGGGCTCACCACCACGAAAGCCTTCGCGAACGGCCGCTCCACCGCGCGGCGCGACGAGCGAACGAGCGTGACCAACCTCCACGCGTTCGGATACCTCGGCCGTCAGGTGTCGATAAGCCAGCGCACCGCGAACGAGTCTGCGCTCGTCGCCGAGCAGCTGTCTGGGCGTGTCGTCGCCCGCTGACGCGACGCACGGGAAGACACGAATACGTGCATCCTGCAGTTATCTCGGGATGCACCGCGAAGGCGGCCGACTGGACGCCGCGGGGGCCTGCCTTCATAGTGGGCTGTGGCCAACCACCGGTATTCTGCACGAAGGGCGGTCGTCGCCGCGCTCGTCGCCGGGTTCTTCGGCTGCGCGCTGCCCTACGTGACGGCCGAAGAGCCGCCGGGGACGCCCGCGGACGCGAGCGCGCAGGTCGACGTGAGCACTCCCGACACGGCTCCGGCCGAGCTCGACGCGCGCCTCCCGGTGCTCCCCGTGGAGCCGTTCCCCACGAGCTCCGGGGTCGACGGGGCCACCTGGAAGGAAAACACGTTCGCGACTCTCGGCGCCGCGGTCGCCGTCGGCGGTCGCACGATCGAGGTCGCGTCGTCGGACGGCAGGTTCTCGGTCGCCGTCGGTGACGTGCTGCTCTTGTGGACCACGCTCGGCCTCGCGCCCACCGATCTCACGTCACCGTTCGTGTATCCCGCGGTGACGCCGGTCGGAACGTTCGAGCTCGTTCGCGTCGAGAGTATTTCGGACGTGGGCCTCCAAATCGAGCGAGGCACCCTGCGCGGGTACCCCGCTGGCACCACGCAAGTCGTGCGCGTGCCGCAGTACACGGATCTCGTGATCCCGAAGGACACCACCCGATCCGCGCGCGCGTGGGACGGCAAGGTCGGCGGGATCGTCGCGTTCCTCGCGCAAGGCAAGGTCACGATCGCGGGCACCCTCACCGCGCGCGGCGCGGGCTTCCCTGGCGGCACCGCCATCGTGAACCCGGGTAACCCCTCCACCGGCTGCACCGCGACGGGGACCGATTCGCCCGCGCACTCCGCGAAAGGCTTC
>JAAFHV010000161.1 GCA_013297655.1 Myxococcales bacterium
CGGCTGGAACGGCTTCATGGCCGCCGGAATGTTCTACTTCCTCGTCCCGCGCCTCTACGGCACCAAGCTCTGGTCGACCCGCGCGGCGAACTTCCACTTCTACCTCGGCACGTTCGGCATCCTCCTCTACGTCTTCGCGATGTGGACGAGCGGCATCACGCAGGGCCTCATGTGGCGCGCGACCACCGCCGACGGCGCCCTCAAGTATCCCAACTTCGTCGAGACGCTCGAGGCCATTCGCCTCATGTACTGGATGCGCCTCGTGGGCGGCACCGCCTACCTCGCCGGCATGATCCTCATGGGGGTGAACCTCGTGAAGACCGCCCGCGCAGGCAAAGCGGTCGACGGCGAGGCCGAAGTGGTCGTCGTGACGGCCTCGAAGCCGGAGGTCTCTTGGATCCGGATCGTGACGGCGAAGCCGGTGATGCTCGTGCTCGTCGTCGGCGGCCTCGCGGGGCTCTTCGGCGTCGCGAACGGGTACGCGGGTGTGTTCTTCATCGTCACCGGCCTCGCGATCGCGGTCCTCGGTACGATAGCCCTCACCGCCTCGAAGACGGGCGAGCCCGCGTGGCACCGCATCTTGGAGGGCCGCGCGATCATCTTCACGGTGCTCACCGTGCTCGCGGTCCTCGTCGGAGGCGTCGCCGAGATCGTGCCCACTCTGCTCGCCGCCCCGGATCCGCGCTCGGCAGCAGAGAGCACGCCCTACCGCGCCCTCGAGCTCGAGGGACGAGACGTGTACGTGAAAGAGGGTTGTTACAACTGCCACTCGCAGATGATTCGCCCCTTCAAATGGGAGGAGCAGCGCTACGGAGCGCCCTCTACCCTCGCCGAGTCGCAGCACGACCACCCCTTCCAGTGGGGCTCGAAGCGCACGGGGCCGGACCTCGCCCGCGAAGGCACGAAATACCCCAGCCTTTGGCACGTAAAGCACCTCGTCGACCCGCCCACCATCTCGCCGGGGTCGAACATGCCGAGCTATGCCCACCTCGCGAAGGAGCACCTCGACTACGCCAAAACGGAGCGGAAGCTCTCGGCGATGAAGACCCTCGGCGTGCCCTACACGAACGCCCAAATCGCAGCCGCCGGCGACGACGCGCGCGCACAGGCCGCCGTGATCGCGCAGGAGCTACGCGAGAGCGGCACCGAGGTCGCGCAAGACTCCGAGATGATCGCGCTCGTCGCCTATCTCCAACGGCTCGGCAAAGTCCCCGTCGCGCCCGCCCGCGAGGGCATCTCGCGAAAGGATTGAATCATGCACAAAGAGCTCCTTGCCCAAAGCCCGCTCCTCGCGCTGCCTCTCGTCGCGCTCGCCCTCTTCCTGACGGTGTTCCTCGTCGAGTGCGCGCGAGCGCTGCGAAAACCACGCGCCGAGGTGCTGCGCGACGCCTCCCTGCCCCTCACCGAGGACGAGCCCCATGAGTGACGATCACGACTCCGGAAAACCCGAATCCGACGCGCCGGTCCACGTGTACGACGACGACCTCGTCGAGGAGGACAACAAGCTCCCGCTCTGGTGGCTCTATACCCTCTTCGGAACCATCGTCTTCGCGGCCTGTTATTGGTACGGCGAGCACAAGCTGGGCGCGTGGCCGTCGCGCGAGACGGCGCACCAAGAAGAGATGGTCGCCGTGCGCTTGGAAGAAGCGAAGAAGGGAAACGTGTCCGCCGAGACCATCGTCTCCCTGTCGCGCACCCCGTCGAGCGTCGCAAAAGGCAAAGAGGTGTTCCTCTCGTCTTGCGCGTCTTGCCATCGCCCGGACGGCGGCGGAAACATCGGGCCCAACCTCACCGACGACCACTGGATCCACGGAAAGCGCGGCGACCAGATCTACGCGACGGTCCGCAAGGGTATCCCCGCGAAGGGTATGCCCGAGTGGGGACCTCAGCTCGGTGACGAGAAGGTGCTCTCCGTGTCTGCCTACGTGCTCACGCTCGCCGGCACCAACGTCCCGGGCGGCAAGGCACCGCAGGGCGAGCTCGCGACAGCGGCGCCATGAGCCCCGAGCCGCCAACAACCGCGCCGACTCGAGCCGCCAAGGTCGGCGCGACTCCGACCACGGCCCCGCGCGCGCGTGTCTCCCTTCCTATCGTGAGCGCGCGCGACGACAAAACCCAGGGCGCGGTACGAACGGACGGCAAGAAGCCGCGGATCGTGCCCGCCGACGTGCACGGCCGCTTCGACAACGCGAGGAAGGTGGCGTTCGTCGCCCTCATCGCGCTCTGGGTGGTGCTCCCTTGGGTGAAGATCGGGGGCCATCCTGCCGTCTTCGTCGACGTCGATACCCGCCGTTTTTTCCTCTTCGGCGCCACCTTCAACGCGCAAGACGGCTGGCTCCTCTTCTTCCCTCTGTCGGCCTTCGGCTTCACCCTCGTCGTGCTCACGGCGCTCCTCGGGCGCGTGTGGTGCGGCTGGGCGTGCCCGCAAACGGTGTTCCTCGAAGGGATCTATCGCCGTATCGAGCGCTGGATCGAGGGCAGTCACGACGAACGGCGGAGGCGCGACGCGGCGGGCATGACGTTCGGTCGCGTCGCGCGAAAGACAGCCAAACACGCCGCGTTCATCGTCGTCTCTGCGTTGCTCGCCCACGTGGTGCTGGCGTACTTCGTGTCGCTCCCGAAGGCCTTCGCGATGGTGCGAGGGGCGCCTGCCGCGCACCCGGAGGCCTTCGTGTGGATGGCGGCGCTCACGGGTATTCTCTATTTCGACTTCTCCTGGTTTCGCGAGCAGTTCTGCGTCGTCATGTGCCCCTACGGGCGGATGCAGTCGGTGCTCTTGGACGACGACTCTCTCGTCGTCGGGTACGACGTGGGCCGCGGCGAGCCTCGCGGGAAAAAGGGCAAGGCCACCGGCGACTGCGTGGACTGCGGCCGCTGCGTCGCGGTCTGCCCGACCGGGATCGACATTCGCGACGGGCTCAAGCTCGACTGCATCGCCTGCACCGCGTGCATCGACGCGTGCGACGAGATTATGGACAAGGTGGAGCGACCTCGCGGGCTCGTGCGCTACGACTCGACGAACGGGCTCGCCGGGAAACCACGAAAGCTGGTGCGCGCGCGGCTGGCTCTTTATGGCGTACTCGGGCTCGTCGGCGCAGTGGTGGCGACGGTCGCGCTCCGCTCGCGCAGCGACTTCGAGGCCAACGTGCTCCGTCTTTCTGGCGCGCCGTATACCTTCGAGGGCGACTCCGTACGAAACGCGTTCGACGTGCACTTGGTGAACAAGAAGAGCGACCGCACGGTGTTCACCATCACCGCCGTCGCGAGCCCCCGCGCCGACGGGACCACCCCCGAGCTCACCGCCGTCATCGCGACGCCGAGCATCGCGCTCGACTCCCTCGAAGACCGTCATGTGCCTATTTTTCTTGCCTCGCCGCGCTCCGACTACCGCGGCGACTTCCCCGTTCGTGTGGTGGTGCGGCCGGAGGGGGAGAAAGAAAGACCCTTTACCGTCACGTTCCTCGGAGCGAAAAAATGAACGGCCCTGTCCTCGTGTCCGCCCTCCTCATGGGCATTCTCGGGAGCACGCACTGCGCGGCCATGTGCGGTGGGATCTCGGGGGTGCTCTCGGGCGGCCTCGTGTCGCTCGGCAAACGCCCGTCGCCGCGCCTCGTCCTTCACCTCGGCATGAGCGCGGGGCGAGTGGCCACGTATGCGCTCCTCGGCGCCGTGCTCGGGGGGCTCGGCTCTGCGGTCTCCTCGCTCGTGGGCCTCGGCGCCGTGCCGCTCGTGCTCCGCGCGCTCGCGGGTATGTCGCTCGTGCTCGTGGGGCTCCACCTCGCCGGCCTGTCGCGATCGACGAAGATGCTGGAGCGCTGGGGGGCGCCCATTTGGCGGCGCGCCGAGCCCTTCGCGAAGCGGCTCCTCCCCGTGCGGCGCGTTCCGACCGCGATCGCGTTCGGCGCGGTGTGGGGGCTCATGCCTTGTGGCTTGGTGTATGCCGCGCTCGGCCTCGCCGCCGCGACGGGATCGGCGGTCGATGGATTCGTGACGATGGCGCTCTTCGGCCTCGGCACGGTGCCTGCTTTGCTCCTCGTCGGGGCGTTCGTTCGTTTGCTGTCGAGGCTGACCGCAAACGTGGGAATTCGCCGCCTCGCGGGGGCCACCGTGGTGATCCTCGGGCTCGTCAACGTGGCGAGCGTCGTCGCGGTCGCGAGCGGCGCGAACGTGCCGGGTGCGCCGGTTTGCTGTGTTCAGCGCTCTACCCCTTGATTCGAGATCACCAAAAGGAGAAACCGATGTCGCTCGCTCGTTTCTGCAAGCCGATGGTCCTCGTGACGGAAGACGACACCGTCGCGGTGGTAGCGCAGAAGCTCCGCGATCATCGCGTCGGCTGCGTGGTCGTCACCCGTGGCGGGCGGCCGGTGGGGGTCGTCACCGATCGTGACGTCGTGGTTCGCGCCGTCGCGGAGGGGTGCGATCCGAACGAGACGAAGGTCTCCGAGATCGTGACCTACGACCCGTTCGTGCTCTTGGCGACCGACGGGATCGACACCGCCGCGAACCGCATGCGCGAGCACGGCATTCGCCGACTGCCGATCGTGAACGCCGAAGGGCAAACGATCGGGATCGTGACAGCCGACGATCTGCTCATGGTGCTCGGCCGTCAGCTCGCCGACGTGTGCTCCGGGATCGAAGATAGCGCCGACAGCCTCGAGAGCCGCTGAGCCGCTGAGCCGTATCGCGCCCGGATCAGCCGCACGCGCCGTCGCGACTGGGGATCTCGGGCTCGGTGGGTATCGCCGACCTCGCTGCGGCGACGGCGACCGCGAGCTCGGGCGCGTGCACGGTGAGCACCGGCACGCGCGACGTGCGCACGACCCGCTCCGCGACACTCCCGATGATCGCGCGCGCGACGCCGCGTCGGCCGTGGGTGCCGACGACCACGAGATCGGCCAAGATCTCCGCCGCGACCTCCTCGATCCTTTGCCACGCGGAGCCTTGGCGAACGAGGCCTTCGACGGCGCGACCGTTCGCGGTCATCCGCTTCACGATCGCGGCAACCCCCGCCGTCGCGTTCTTCTCGATCGCGGACGAGATGTCGTCGAGGGGCAAGAACGGGAGCGCCGGATAGACGAACGTCGGCGCTTCGTAGACATGGAGCACGACCACCGACGCGCCGAAGGCGTCCGCGAGGCGAGCGGCCTGCTCGAGCGCGGCGTCACTCGCAGGTGAAAAGTCGACCGCGACGAGGATCTTCTGGAAGGGGCGCATCACGAGGGAGGAGCACGGTCCGTGCCGCTCGCGGCGTGACGACCCGGCCCCCCGAGAGATGCGAACGAGGAGGGCGAACGCGAGACGCGAGCGCACGGGCTGCGCGACGACGCGAAGGGCGCGCCGATTCGGGGCTCGTCTCACCGACCTCGCAGCGGACGTGGCTGTTTGGCGCGCGCGATGCAGAGGCGCGGGGCGAAGGACAAATCCATGAAACGTATGTCGATCGTGGTGGTGGCGGCTCTCGTGCTCTCGGGCTGTGTGTCGGCCGGCAAGTACGACGAGGCCGTCGCGCGCGCCACCGTAACGGAGGCGAAGCTCGGCAAGACGACCGCCGCGCTGCACCAAAGCGAAGAGCACCTCGAGCAGCAACGTCGCGAGCTCGTCCAGCTCGGGAGCCAACTCTCGAACGTCTCGAAGTCGTCCGATGCGCTGAAGTTCGCGACCGTCGCCCAGGTCGCCGAGCTCGAGCACCGCCTCGCCGAGCTCAAGGCGGCCCAGGCAGCGTCCGATGCGCGCGCGGCGCTTTACAAAGATCTCACCCTCCGATTGAAGCGCCAAATCGACGACGGAAACCTGAGCCTCGTCGTGCGCGACGGTCGAATGGTGCTCCAGCTCCCCAACGACGTGCTCTTCGATTCCGGTCGCACGGAGCTCAAGCCTGCAGGAAAGAAGGCGCTCGAGGCTGTCGCCGAGGTCATGCGGTCGATCCAAAACCGCCACTTCCAGGTCGCGGGCCACACCGACAACGTGCCTATTCGCAACGCGCCGTTCGCGTCGAATTGGGAGCTCTCGACCGGGAGAGCGCTCGGTGTCGTGCACTATTTGACGAGCAAAGGGGTCGACCCGCAGATGCTCTCTGCGGCGGGTTACTCCGATGTCGACCCGATCGCGAAGAACGACTCGAACGAAGGCAAAAAGAAGAACCGGCGGACCGAGATCACGCTCCAACCGAACATCGACGAGCTGGTCAAAATTCCGTAGTCGCCTCGGTGAGGCGAGGCGAGGCGAGGCGAGGCGCGCCACCGGTGTGCGAAGCGTTCGCGCGAGTGCAATCCGTGCGCTCGCGCGCCCGTCGCGGAGCCCCGATCGTGCACCGACCCGAAAATGCCCTGGTGGCATGCTCCGTGCTGAATGAAGGGTGACTCGAGCCAAGGAGCGCCCGTGAACGCATCGACGAAGGTAGGCCGCGTGTTCGGCATCGACGTGCAGGTGCATGTCACGTTCTGGCTGCTCCTCGCGTACGTCGGATTCCACGAGTACATGGCCGAGCGCTCCGTCCGCGCCGCGGTAGGCGGAGTCGGGTTCGTGCTCCTCGTCTTCGCGACGGTGGTGGTCCACGAGCTAGGCCACGCGGCGATGGCGCGGCGATTCGGGATCGCGACGAAGCACATCACGCTCTATCCCACCGGCGGCGTCGCCCAGCTCGAGCGCATGCCCGAAGATCCGCGACAGGAGCTCCTCGTCGCGCTCGCTGGGCCGGCGGTGAACGTGGCGCTCGCGGTGGTGTCCGTGGTCGCGCTCGTCGCGCTCCGGCAGAAGCTCTCCGTGAGCGACGCGTTCACCGGTGGAGGCTCGCTCTTGGCGCGCTTCGCGGCGGTGAACACGGTGATGGCGCTCTTCAATCTGCTCCCCGCGTTTCCAATGGACGGAGGTCGCGTGCTCCGCGCCGTATTGGCAATGCGCACGAGCTACGTCGAGGCCACTCGTCGCGCGGCGGGGGTGGGCCGAATCATGGCGGTCGTGCTCGCGCTCGTCGGCATCCTCGCGAGCCCCATGCTCGTCGTCGTCGCCGTGTTCGTTTGGATAGGAGCGACCGCGGAGGCGACCGAGGCGAAGACGCGGGAGGCGCTCTCGGGCTTGCCGGTTCAGGCCGCGATGGTCTCCGAGGTGCGCACGATTCACCCCGACGATACCCTCGGTCGTGTCGCCGAGCTGCTCCTCGAGACTCCGCAGGTCGACTTCCCGGTCCTCCGCGAAGGACGCCTCGTCGGCATGCTCGCCCACGACGCGCTCATCGCAGGATTGGCGAGCGAACAGGGAGGTCGCGAGGCGCGCGTGGCTTCGGCGATGACCGCAGCGGGGCCCACAGTCGAGCCGATGGATCCCCTCCTCCGCGCGCTCACGCTCTTCTCGGAGCGCGACATCTCGGTGATCGCGGTCATGAGCCACGACCACCTCGTGGGTCTCTTGACCCTCGGCCACATCGGCGAGCTCCTCCTCGTTCGAGGCGCGATCGACGAGCACGAGGCGCGGGTGCGCGCGACTCACATGCCTTCGCCACGCGCGCTCACCGCCAGACCCACGACGTGAACGTGGCCCCTTCGACTTCACGAGCGACGACGCGATCACAAGGAGATTTCCCATGAGTGAGCCATTTCGCCCGCAACCGCCCCCGAACGAAGCCGAGACGACCGAGCGCCCGAGCGGCGTGCCTCCGCGTCACCCGCACGCCCTCGCGGAGGCCGGTGGTCTCACCGGCGCCGTCGCGGGAGCGATCCTCGGATCCATCGCCGGGCCCTTCGGCGCGGTCGCAGGTGGCGCCCTCGGGAGCGCGCTCGGAGCGTTCACGGGCGAGGCGCTGTCACGCGCCGAGCACGAGCGCGAAGTGCACGACCGCGAGCTCGACGACACGATCGGGGTGACGAGCGGAGACCTCGGGACGAGCGAGGAGAACAAGCACCCGAGCCCCGAGGCGCTCGCGGAGGCGCGCACCCACGACGAAGCGCGCCGCGAGACGTGAGAGGGCTCGCCCTCGTGGCGATCCTCGGGATGCTCGCATGCACGGCCACGCGACCGCGCGGCGACGGAACGACACCGACACAGACCTCGGGCGCGCCCGCGCAAGCGACGAGAGCGGCGGTGCGCGCAGACCTCGACATTCGGCTCCTCGCGCGAGATCGGCTGTCCTACGTCGCGAGCACGTTCGGGCCGAACGCCACTTTCGTCGGGATCGCGGTCACGAATCGATCGTCGGCGCCGATCTCGCTCCCCTCGGTTCGCGCCACGTTCACCGCCCTGCGGGACGGCGTCTCGTTCGCCTGCGACGACTCGGGCGTGAGCCGTGATCGTGATCCGGACGCCGATCGCGAGGCGCAGGTCCTCGCGCCGGGGGAGTCGTTCACGTATCGCCGCGCGCTCGGGTGCCGAATGCCCATCACTGGCAATTATGTCGTTCGGGTGAAGCTCGCGTTGGGGGATGCGCCTCCTGCCGACGCGGGCGAGGTGACGATCGCGGTAGAGGCGCGCGGCAAGGTTCCGCTCGAGCACCCGGACGTGCCGGGGCTATTCGGGTTGATTAGCGGCGATACGGCCGCTCGCCCTCAAGGCACGACTCCGGGCTACGCGGTGGTGGTCTTGCTCGTGAACGCGACCGCGCGGCCGATCACGCTCGAGCACCCCAACGTGCTCTTTCGTGTTTCGCGGGTAGGCTCGCGAATTCCTTGCATGGGCGAGGCGGTCCCCCTCGACGCGAGCGTGCTCGCCCCCGGCGCGATTCACGTTCGGCGCGTGCCGGTGACGTGCGTGCTGCGCGAGCCGGGAAACTACTCGGTCGAGGGCGCGCTCGTGCTCGACCAAAGGCGCGAGGGCCCGCTCGGGAGAGTGCGACTCGCGATAAGCAAAGATCCGCTGCTCTTCTCGGCGCCGCGCGCATACTGACGAGTCGACGCAGCGCGAGCCCTCGCGACAAGACGGTACGGAACGAACCTTGCTGGAGATCGCTCATGGACCGAATTCTCACCTGCCTCGACTCCTCCCCGCGTGCTCCGCACGTGCTCGCGACGGCGATCGCGCTCGCCCAGAAGACGGGAGGTAAGCTCATCCTCTTTCGGAGCGTCGGCCTCGATCCGGACTTCCGCTACGAAATCATGGGCGTCACGCCGAACCAGGTGCTCGAGCGCGCGATGGCCCACACGACGACGGATCTCGACGCGATCGCCAAGACGGTGCCTCTCGAGCTGCTCGACTGTACGTCTACGCACGTGGGAACGCCTTGGGATGCGATTTGCCGCGAGGCACGCAAGCGCAACTGCGATCTCATCGTGATCGGCTCCCACGGCTACGGCGGTATCGACCGGCTCCTCGGCACCACCGCGGCGAAGGTCGTCAACCACGCCGAGTGCTCCGTGCTCGTCGTGCGATGACACGGCGATAGAGGGCAGTCCGGGGAGGTCGCTCGCCGCGTGCACGCGCGCTACTTCGGTAGGCTAGCGCGCGACCTTCGTCGGCCAACGATGCTCGCGGTCGGGAGCTCAGCTCCGGGACACGGGCCGCGCTCGGGACTCGGCGTCGGCGCGCAGGCGGCGGCGCAGGTATTCCACGGTTCCTTCTATCGATTTGCGTTGGCTCGTGTACTGCGCACGAAGCGCGGGGGGCAGGGAATCGAGCGGGGTGCGCGCCCGCGCAGCGTCGTAGGCCTCCAGCGCCGCGAGCTCCCCGCGCAGGCACTCTTGGAGCACAAGCTCGTCGCTGCGGCCCTCTACGATCTTACGTGCCTCCACGAGCCCGCGATGCAGCGCGCCGCCGGTGGAGCCCTCGTTCTCGGCGAACCTCCCCTGCGCGTCCACGCTCTCCTGGAGGGCGAGCACGAAGTCGGCGCGCTCCTGAAATTTGCCTTGAAAGTACGCCTTGAGCGAAGGCGCGCGCACGTCGGCGGCGGCGAGGGCGAACCCTTTCTCGCCGTCGGTGCACGTTTGAATGCACGCGCTCAGGAAGGCGACGATCTCGGATCGAGTGCTCACGCGCTGGGAAAAGGGGGCCATCGTCTTACCTCTCGCTTCGCGATGCAGGACGCGGGCCACCGATCGCGCCTCCGTTCGCCAACCGCGGTCCACCGTGGCGTGAGCCCCTCCGCGGATTTTGCGCGTACACGAACCAGACGCGTCGAGGCGCGGGCGCTGCGCCAACGATTCCGATGAGGTGGGCTTTGGCCTCTCCGTTGCAGTCGTGGCCTTTGGCCCGCAGAGGCCGAGAAAGGCGAGGCGACGTGGCGAAAGACGAGCGCGAAATGCGCATGGAGCGGGACGCCGACGAACGACGCGCGATGAACCACGAGGCAGCGAACGGCGCCGACTCGCGATGAACCACGAGGCAGCGAACGGCGCCGACACGCTCTCCGCGCGTCCGGTGCACACGCGGGTCGACTTCGGGCCCGACGGCGAGGTCACCTCCCACGAGACGGTCTTCTGCAACTTGGGAGAGCGGTCCGTGACCGTCGAAGGGTGCAAGGGCTGCTCGCGGTTTTCCGTCCTCGCGGGGCCGCAAGGAGACCGAAAGGTGCTCTGTCGCGCCGTGGGCAGGCTCGGGCTCCGCCTCGGCGACCTCGGGGAGCGCTCCACGCGGACGGTGCTCTCGGAGCTGGGAAAGCGAAGATTCGCCTGCCTCAAGGCGACGACCTCACTCGATACGATCGAGTCGCTCTTGCTCGACGAAGGCGCCGATGGGCTCCCCGTTCTCGACGACGCGGGCCGGCCGCTCGGGATGGTATCGAAATCGGATCTCCTCCGCCGGTACCGCGACGGGGTCGACGAGGTGACCTCGAGCGAGCTCCCCCACGCGATGCACGCCGATCTCCGCCCGAGCGGCACCGCCGCCGACATCATGGTTCCCCTCGTTCACGCGTTGCCGGAAGACGCGCCGCTCTCGTTCGGTATCGCGCTCCTCGCGATCGAGGAGATCGCGCAAGTGCCCATCGTGAACGAGCACGGCGTCGTGGTCGGGCTCTTCTCGGCCGCGGACGCGGTTCGGTGGCTGGCGCTCGAGATGGGCTATGTGGTGAAGCCGCCGGGCACCTGACGAACGACCGCGGCACCGATCCCACGCGACCCATTCGCGCGGAGGGGGCGACATCACTCTAGAGCGATCGGGGCGGGTGCCCGTGACGGCACCCGGGGGGCAGCTCCTCCCGTACGAGAGCGATCACCTTCGCGACCTTTTCCAAGAAGTCGACCGAGCTCTCCACGAACGTGCGGCGGGGGTGCGACGCCCACGCCGCCTCGATCCGCGCGTCGATCGCCCTCGACTCCGCCGCCGTCTCGACGCGGAGCGGATTCGAGTGATCGTACCCTTGCCCTTCGCGCGGGGGGCGAAGGTGGATCACGTGCGCATACTTGGCAATCTCCTCCTCCAAGGTGGTGCCACGCTCGCGCAAAAAATCGTCGGCGTGCCCCGGATAGTAGGCAATGCCGTCCAGCGTTCCGCGGTCGCAGCAAATCACGGTCGCGACCGAGTCCGGATCCTCGATCACGCCGTTCTCGAGCTCGCGTTGCACCGCGAAGATGGCCCGTTGCGCGCACTTTCGGGCCGCGTCGCTCGCCCCGCGCGGGAAACCGCCGCCGAACACGATGCTCGCGGCCTCCGGCAGCACGGTCACGTGCTCACAGAAGGTTTGGCTGACCACGGCGAGGGCCGCCGTTTTTCCAGCGCCAGGACCGCCGGTCAGCACCACGATCGAGGAGCGGGGCAGAGGAGAGCTCATGATGGCCAAGGTACGCTAAATGAGGAGACGATACGAAACGCGTCGAGGTGCGACGAGGCGAGACGAGACCTGCAATGGCTTCGCCCGAACCGCGCGATGCCAGTGAACGCCACTCGTTCGTATCGTCACGTGGGTCGAATCAGGGGGCGCCGCACGCGAGCCACTCGCCGAGCTGGGTGCGCTCTTCCACGGTGGGCTCTGCGTCCTCCGGCATATTCGTATTCGTTCCGGTGGGACCGGCGGCGGTCGTGCTCATGATCTCCGCGCGCTCCTTCTGGATCGCGGCGAGCGTGCTCAGATCGGGTTTGTCTTTGCCGGCGTGGCATTCGAGGCAGTACTTGTCCATGAAGGCCTGCCCGAACGTCGCGTAGGTGAGCGTGGAGCCGGTCGCGCAGGTAGCTCCGGTCGCGACCCCCTTCGTGCCGGAGCTGCACTGGAAGAGCCCTGCGCTCGCGGCCACCACCAAAACGAACGACGCAAAACCGTAGATACGCTTCATTCCGAGCTCCTTGCCCCCGTTCACCGAGCACGTGGGGCGCGGCGCTCGAAGCGATCACGGGTTACGCGTTCGTGGTCTTCCCTGCCTGTTCCCGCCCTGGCGCAGGGTGCGATCGACTCACGCGCGTCTCGAGGCGAGCGCGCAGACCGTCCACGATCGCCGAGCGCTCGCCGGCGTCGAGGAGCTCGTCGGCCCATCGGTAAAGGACCTGCTCTTCGCGATCCGAGTGCGCGCGAAGGTCGTCGAAGAAGCTGCGCGCCGTCTCCAGGCGAATGGCGTGGAGATCGATCGCGACGCCGAGCTCGGCGAGCTGTTGCCGAATACGTTGGTGATCCGCGAGGAGCGCCTCGGCGACGGCGGGAGACGGGCCCTCGAGCCTCCCGAGGAGCTGCGCCTCTTCCGTTTCCATATGCGCGAGCAGGCCGCGCTCGAGCTCGGTCCATAGCGAGCTCATTTGCATGTTGTCGTTCGCGACGAACGCGGCCAGGAGCCGCTCGAGCAGCGCCTCGAGGCGCCGATGATCGGCGAGGAGGACGTCGTGGAGCAAAGCAGGCGAACCTGCGACGGGAGATGCCATACGCCGCGACCAGCAACCTGCGTGCCGCCCGTAGCGCGCCGCGTTCGCGACCTTTCGCGTCACGGGCGCGCGCGCGCTGCACCCTCGCGCATACCGTGCGCCGTGGCCTCCGCGCGACGACACGATTTCTCGCGCGGTCGCGCGGCGCTCGTTTTGCAACGCCTGCGCAACAGCGAAAAGGGGCAATCATGGGCAAGAAGATGAAAGCGGCAGTCGTACACGCGTTCGGAGCGGCGCTCGAGATCGAGGACGTGCCGGTCCCCGAGGTTACCCCCGGGCAAGTGCTCGTGAAGGTGGCGGCCTCGGGCGTTTGCCACACGGATCTCCACGCCGCGATGGGCGATTGGCCCGTAAAGCCGATACCCCCTTTCATTCCAGGTCACGAAGCGGTCGGCACCGTGGTCGCGATCGGCGCCGGGGTGACGAACGTGCGCGAAGGCGACCGCGTCGGCGTGCCATGGCTCCACACCGCCTGTGGCCATTGTGAACATTGCCTCACCGGTTGGGAGACCCTGTGCGGCGCCCAACAGATGACGGGCTATACCGTCGACGGCGGGTTCGCCGAGATGGTCCTCGCCGACGCTCGCTTCGTCGCGAAGCTGCCGGCGGCGCTCGAGTTTGCCGCCGCCGCGCCGGTGCTCTGCGCTGGCGTCACGGTGTACAAGGGCCTCAAGATGCTCGACTGCAAACCGGGCGACTGGGTCGTCGTGAGCGGCATCGGCGGGCTCGGCCACATGGCCGTTCAGTACGCCAAAGCGATGGGGTTCCACGTCGCGGCGGTCGACGTCGCGCCGGAGAAGCTCGCCCTCGCGAAGAGCCTCGGGGCCGAGCGCGTGATCGACGCGTCGAAAGAAGATCCCGTCGCGCTCCTCCAGTCCGAGATCGGGGGCGCTCACGGGGTGCTCGTCACCGCCGTGTCGCGGAGCGCGTTCTCGCAAGGGGTGGGCATGCTCCACAAGCGCGGGACGATGACGCTCGTAGGCTTGCCGCCGGGCGACTTCGCGCTCCCTATCTTCGACGTGGTCCTCAACGCGAAGACCGTGCGCGGCTCGATCGTGGGCACTCGGAAAGACCTCATCGAGGCCCTCGCGTTCGCGGCGGAGGGCAAGGTACATGCACACTACACGACCGATCGCCTCGAGAACGTCAACGCGATCTTCGAGCGCATGAAGAAGGGCGCGATCGACGGGCGCGTGGTCCTCACGATGTGAGCGCGCGCGACACCGGGAAGCAGCGGAGCCGCGTTTTCCAGCTCGGTGTGCGTCAGCGAGGGAGCACCTCGTCGAGGGCGGCGTCGAGCTCGTCGACCTTGAGCGGCTTCGTGAGGTATCTGAAAAAGCCGGCCCGCTCGCCGCGTTGACGATCACGATCCGAAGCGGCGGCGGTGAGCGCGATGACCGGGATCGCGCTCGTCTCGGGCCACTCTTTCAAGATACGAAGGGCCTCGAGGCCGCTCATCCCGGGCAGGTTGATATCCATGAGCACCACGTGGGGCCGGCGCGCGCGCGCGAGCTGGACGCCCATCTCCGCGGTGGGGGCGACGAGGAGCTCGACGTCGTCGTAGCTGCTGACGAGATCTTGCATGAAGAGCACGTTCGCCGGATTGTCCTCTACGTAAAGCACGACTCCCCTTCGCTCTTTGCCTTCGAGGCCACCCGCTTCGGATTTGTCCGGGCGTGCGGCGTGGCCGGCGTCGATGCGCGCGGCGATCTCGATCCAGAAGGTGGACCCCTGCCCCGGCGCACTGGAGAACCCGACCTCGGCGCCGAGGAGCCCCGCGAGGCGCTTCGAGATCGCGAGCCCGATCCCGGTGCCCTCGATCGGTCCTGCCTCTTGGCCGGCGCGCTGGAACGGCTGGAAGATCTTGTCCTGTTTGTCTTCGGGGATTCCCATTCCCGTGTCCGTTACGCTGATGCGCACGCGGTCGTCGGAGGGGCGCCCGAGGTCGAAGCGCACGGTGCCGCCGGGCCGGTTGTACTTCACCGCGTTCGAGCCGAAATTCATCAAGATCTGGGCGAAGCGCGTGCGATCGACGATGACCTCCGACGAAGCGCCGACCCAAGTGGGACGTACGATCTCCACCGAGGCGCGCGCGGCGGCGGGCTCGATCGTGGTCATCACCTCGTCGATCACGAGGCGAACGTCGACCGGCTCCGCAGAGACGGAGAGCCCTCCCGCCTCGATGCGCGACAAGTCCAAAATATCGTCGATGAGGCGGAGGAGGTGCTCACCCCCTTTGAGGATGTGGTCCACCCGCTCGCGATGGCGCACGGAGAGGGGCTCCTTCTTGTCGCGGCGGAGGAGCTGCGCGAACCCCAAGATGGCATTCATGGGGGTGCGGAGCTCGTGGCTCATCGAGGAGAGGAACTCCGACTTCGCGGCGCTGCCGGCCTCGGCTTGGGTGCGCGCGCGGCGGAGCTCTTCTGCGCGGCGCTCGTCGTCCGTCAGGTCCCATACGATGGTGACGACACCGCCCTCCGCCGTCCTGCGATCGTTGACCCGAAACGCGAAGCCGTCGCGGGTGCGGACGTCGTAGGTCGCCGTCGGCGCGGAGCGGGTCGACATGCGCGCCAAGACGAAGCTCGCGCGCTCGACGTCGCTCGCGAAATCGAGCTCCTCCGCGAACGACGTCATGATCGCCGAATACGAGCGCCCAACGAGGTCGCCGAGCCGCACGCCGAAGAGCGCGCGATACACGCTGTTGCATTGTACGAGTCGGTCATCGGAGTCGAAGAGGGCGAACGCGTCTTGAATGCTCTCTACCGCGCTCGCGAGGCGGTCGGCGGCGAGCTTCACCATCGCCTCGATGCGGCGTCGCTCCGAGATGTCACGAATGGCAGCGCACACGAGCAGCGTGTTGCCTGTGCGCACCGGGCTGAGGCTCACCTCGATATCCATCTCCGTGCCGTCGGCGCGGCGCCCGAAGAGGCCGAGCCCGGAGCCCATGTGGCGCACCGTCGGCTTCGCGAAATAGGTCTCGATGTGCCCTGCGTGCGCGTGGCGAAACCGATTGGGGATCAAGAGATCGAGCGGCTTCCCGGAGAGCTCTTCGCGCGGGTGTCCGAAGAGGGTCTCGGTCTGTCGGTTGGCGAAGGAGATCGTCCCGGTAGCGTCGATCACCACCATCGCGTCGGGGGCGGTGTCGAGGATTTGTTGGTAACGATCACCCGAGACCGAGGCAGGTTCCGGGCGCGAAGGCTCACTCATGCGCCCTACGATGGCAAAACGCGCGGCAACCTCAATCGAAAAACGGCGCCTGGGCTCGCGTCGTCCACCACGAGGGCACCGCCGTGAGCCGTCGCGGCGAGCTTGCAAAACGCGAGGCCGAGTCCGCGACCACCGCGCGACGCGTGCACGCCTTGCGCGTCGAGCTGCACGAACGGGTCGAAGATGCGCTCTCGCATGGAGGGCGGAACCCCCGGCCCCGTGTCCCTCACCGCGACCTCCACCTCGCCCGCGACCTCGACGACCGACACCGTTACGCGGCCATCGCGAGGGGTGTGGCGGACCGCGTTTTCGATCAAGTTGGCGAGGAGGCGCCAGAGCAAGTCGCGGTCCGCGGTGACGCTTTTGACCTCGATCGCGGAGTCGAGGGTCACCGCGTGGGCGGACGCCATCGGCGTGAGCTCGAGGAGAACGTCGTCCACCATCCGCGCGATCTCCACGCCGACGAGCTTCACGTCGAGCTTGCCTTCGTCGGCCTTGGCGATGTCGAGGAGGTTCGAGATCATGCGCGTGAGGTTCTTCGCCTCGCTTCGCATTTGGGCGACGGTGGCGCGTACGTCGTCGGCGAGCCCCTTGTTGCGGAGGAGGAGCTGCGCGTGCAGATCCATCGCGTTTACTGGGTTCTTCAGGTCGTGAACGACGAACGCCATGAGGCGCTCTTTCATGAGCTGGGCGCGCATGAGGTGGTCGCGCTGCCCGCGCATGAGCTCGTACTGCTCGCCGAGCTCGAGGCGCATCCGGCGGATTTCGAGCGCCGACTTCACGCGGACCAAGAGCTCCGGCGGGCGCACGGGCTTCGTGAGAAAGTCGTCCCCCCCCACTTCGAGCGCGCGGTCGAAGGTGTCGACGTCGCGGAGGGCGGTGAGGAAAATCACCGGCACGTCTTTCCCCCCGGGGGCTTCGCGGATGCGAAGGCACGCCTCGAAGCCATCCATCGTGGGCATTCGCACGTCGAGGAGCACACAATCGGGGGGCACGGAGGAGGGCGCGGAGAACGCGGCGATCGCCTCGAGGCCATTCGTGGCGAGGACGACGGCGTATCCTTCGTCGAGCAGCGTTTGTTGTGCCAGCTCGCGATTCGCCGCGTTGTCGTCCACGACGAGGACCGTGATTGGCCTATCTTGGCCGAGCGATTCCATGCGTTCTTCCTCCGCGAGACCTACCAGAGCGGAGGAGACGCGGCAAAAGCGTTCCACCGCGTAGCGCGCGTTGCACCGCATGGGCCTTGGCATCGGGCGGAGACGCCGCTATTTCCCTAGTCGATCGTCATGGCGTCCCTTCGAAAGAGCAACGTCGCGCGGCTCCTCCGCAGCACCCAGGACGTGCTCGTCATCGGGGGGGGCATCAACGGGGCGGTCGCGGCGGCCTGCCTCGCGGCGCGGGGGGCGAAGGTCGCGCTCATCGACCGCGGCGACTTTGCGGGCTTCACGAGCCAACAGTCGTCGAACCTGGCGTGGGGCGGCATCAAGTACATGGAGACGTTCGAGCTCGGCTTGGTGACCAAGCTCTGCGGCTCGCGCAACCAGCTCATTCGCGCGTACCCGTCGACGGTGCAGGAGATTCGTTTCTTCACCACCCACACGAAGGGTTTTCGTCACGGGCTGTGGAAGCTGGTGCTCGGCACGTGGTTCTACTGGCTGCTCGGGCGCTTCTTCACGAAGACGCCGCGCCTGCTCACCCTCGCCGACATGAAGCGAGAGGAGCCGATCGTGAACTTGGAGGGCGCCGACGGCGGCTTCGAGTACTCCGACGCGTACCTCTACGACAACGACGCGCGCTTCGTTTGGAACTTCATTCGCTCCGCCCTCGACCACGGCTGCGACGCGGCGAACTACCTAGAGAGCCTCGGGAGCGAAAAAAAGGGCGACCTGTGGGAGACGCGGGTTCGTGACCTGGAGACCGGCGAAGAGGGCGTCGTGCGCTCGCGCATCGTGGTGAACGCCTGCGGCCCCTTCGTCGACACCGAGAACACGAAGAGCGGCGTGAGCACCGCGCACAAGCACGTGTTCTCGAAGGGTATCCATCTCATCGTTCCGCGCCTCACGAAGGGCAAGCGGGTGCTCACGTTCTTCGCCGACGACGGGCGCCTCTTCTTCGTCATCCCGATGGGCCCGCGCACGTGCATCGGCACCACCGACACGCGCGTCGCCTCGCCGCACTCCTACGTCACGGACGAGGACCGCGAGTTCGTGCTCTCGAACATCAACAAGCGCCTCGTGCTGGAGAAGCCCCTCACGAAAGAAGACGTCATCGCGGAGCGCTGCGGCGTGCGCCCCCTCGTGGTGGCGAACACGGGCGGCGACACGAAAGACTGGCTCCAGCTCTCGCGCAAACACGCGATCGACGTCGACGAGGCCAAGCGTCACATCGCCATCTACGGCGGCAAGCTGACCGACTGCCTGAACGTGGGCGAAGAGATCGCCGCCTATTGCCAGAAGCTGGGGCTCGTACTGCCCTATCCGAAGCGGGTGTGGTTCGGCGAGCCGCGCGGCGAGGCGCGTGAGGAGTTCATGCACCAAGCCGAGCTGATGGAGCTCGACGACCTCACTTCAAAGACCTCGAGCGAGAAGCTCTCGTCTCGTCTTTGGCGTCGTTATGGGTCGGCGGCGTTCTCCATGTTGGAGGAGATCCGCCGCGATCCTAAGATGGGGGAGCTGCTCATCGAGGGGGCCGAGTACCTCCGCTGCGAGATAGAGCACGCCGCGCGCCGCGAGATGGTCGTGCACCTCGACGACTTCCTCCGCCGCCGCTCCAAGATCTCGCTCGTCATCGCGCACGAAGAGCTGAGGGGCGCCAAAGGCCTCCGCGAAGCGTGCGAGATCCTCTTCGGCAAAAACGCGGCGACGAAGGAGCAAGAGTACTTTCGCGCCCACGCCGAACAGAACAAAGAGGCCGAGGTCGTCGACGCCGCTTCGTGAGGGCCGCCTCGCGCCCGTGACGGCGGGTTCACGAAGTGGTTGAACCAGTTGTTGCGCGCGGTGCACAGTTCGGCGGAGGCGCCGGGAAAACACGAGGATTCCGGGCGGCACCCTTCGTGCTCTCGGGCGGCGATGGCCTCTCGTTCCCTCCCCTTCGGACGCGCGCTCCCGGCCCTGCTCGTGGTCGCTCACGTTTGCTCGGCGACCGCGGCGCGCGCCGACGAGCCCTCGTTCGCACCTTCGCCTCCTTCGCCGCCTTCGCCGCCTTCGCCGCCATCACCCACGACGCGTTCGCATGGAGATTGGTATGGCGGGCAGACGCTCGCGCTCGACGCGGCGGTGCTCGGGCTCGCGGGGGGCGGAGTGGGGGTGCTCGCGAGCGACACGCCGAAGGGGGTGCAGCTCGGACTCGGGCTCCCGATGCTGATGACGGGGCTCATGGCATACACGTTGGCGAGCCCGATTCTGCATTGGGTGCACGGGCATCCGGTGGACCCGCGAAGCGACCCGACCATGAAAAACGCCGCCTACGCGCGGGTGGCAGGGCTCTTTCTCGGGCTCGGGGTCGCCCTCTTCGGTGGCATCGCGGTCGCAGGCGGAATTGGGGATCGCCCACCTTCTCAGGCGCCGAATCCCGCGGCGACGGTGTTTCCTATTTCGTCGATCGCGCTCGGACTGACGATTCCTATCGTGCTCGACTTGGCGCTTTGGACGTTCGAGCCGAAACCGCAAAACTGAAGAGGGCGGCGAGGCGGCAGCGGGGGCGCGGGGCGGCGCTCGGAACGACAGGCTCCGCGCGCGGTGGCCCCATCGCGGCGCGGACGACACGAACTTGCTCCGACAAGAGCGCGGCTTCTTCGCGGCTCATGCCGATGACGTTGCGCGACGACACTTTGCATTGCATCGCGCGCGCCCCCGCCTCGCGTGCTTTCGCCGCGGCGAGGTGCGATCGCCAGAGCTCACGCGCGGCCTCCGTGGCCTGCGGTGCTCGCGCGATCGTGGGCAATCCTTGCAGCGCAGCGCGCATATCGTCTGCAGACGCGTATCGCTCGGCGGGGTCGAGGCGGGTGGCCTTGGCGAGGAGGTCGAGCCACTCTCGTGGCGCTTCGAGGCCGAGGCGGTGCACGTCCGGGAAAGGGCGCGCCGAGCCAAAATCGACCGAGCGCACCTTTCGGCCAGCGAGGAGGCGAACCGCGCTCGCGGCCAAAGAGAAGATATCGGTATGCGGCCCAACGCACGCATGAGCGCCGATGAGCTGCTCGGGGGCCAAGTAGGGCGCCTGCCCTAGGGGCATATCGGGGCGCGAGTCGGTCACTGCGCAGAGGTCGAGCGCGACTCCGAAATCGAGCACGCAGGTCTGCTTGAGCGGCGTGCGCACCACGCTCTGCGGCGAGAGCCTTCGATGCAAGAGCCCGCGCGCGTGGGCGGCCGACAACACGTTCAGCACACGAAGGAGGATATCGTGCAGCTCGGCGTAGGGGATGCCGCGGCGTGCCTCGCTCTCGTGGAGAGCCGAGGTGCCCGGCAAGAGCTCGATCGCGAGGTAGGGCGCGCCTTCTTCGGTCTCCCCTGCTGCGAGCAGGCGCGGCACGGCCTCCCCCGCGAGCGAGCGGAGCGCCTCTGCTTCCTGATCGAAGCGCGCGCGAATGTTCACGTTGTCGCGGTAGCGCCGGTGAAGCACTTTGAGCACACACGCCGTGCCCTCGGCCGAGCGCGCGCGGTACACGGCGCCGAACGCGCCACTAGAGAGGGCACGCTCGATTTCGGGCACTTCGTCGGCGGGGCTGGCCCAGCGCTCGGGGTTCATGGCGTAGGGGGAGTGCGCCGACCTCCGGCACGGATCTCGAAATCGACGCATGATCCGAGAGGTGCGCACGGGGATCGGCGCCGACGCGCGCGGCCTTCAGCGCGGGCGTCGTTGCAGCAGCATCGGCACGAGACGCGAGATAGGCGGGTCGAGGTCACGCGTCGAGAGCGCGTCGCGGAGGGCCTGGAGCGCCGGCGGGCCGAGCGGAGATTGTATCCACTCTTCTTCCGAGAACGCCGAGACCGCGTCGCTCGCGGCGGCTTCTTCGTTCGGCATCTCGTCGAGGGCAGACCAGGTGGCGGTCACGTCGCTCGTGTTCCCCTCTTGCCATGGGTCCAAGAGCACGAAGGGGAGCACGTTGCGGCAATATTCGCAGGTGCACTCACCGGAGTACGCCGCCGCCTCGACGGCGAGTCGCTCCCCGGGGTTGAGCTCGGCGAGCGTGAGCTTGGGGATGCCGTCGTCGGAATAGAAGTCGTCGTCGTCGACGAAGCGGCCGCGAGGGCGACGGGATACGTAATAGAGATTGTCGCGGAGCTCGACGAGGGTGGGCGTGGCGGCGGTGAGCACGTTGCGAAGCGCCGGCACACGAGGCACGGACACGATCTCCCACCCCGCGTCGCGCGCCATGCGGTGAACGAAGCGGTCGGTCCAGAGCACGATTTCGAGCCAATGGAGCGCCGCTTCGCACGACATGCTGCATAGGCCGGAAGCGTCGCTGAAGCGAAAGTCGAGACGGGTCTCGCTCGAGCTCCAGGAGCCGTCGTCGAAGCCGTCGTCCGCGGCCATGGAGAAGTAGAGCGCGAGCACTTGGTCGCCCGCTTCGCCGCTCACCGCCGTGCGAAGCGTGGAGTCGATTTTGGCCCACAACGCGCGGTGGAACGCGACGGGATCGGCGTCTGCGCGTAGGCGACGAATGGAGAGGGTCGTTCCGATGCCACCCATGAAGGCTCCTTCTCGGGAGAGAGAGCGCCCGAGGGTACACGCGGCGCGAGGGCAGCGCGGGGTAGTTTGGAGCGGTCGCGCAGAGTGGGGATTTTCCCACGTTCGAGAGCCCGTTGTGGGCTCACCGCACCCAGAAGTACTTCACTCCCGACTTTTGCCCCGTACGGCGGATTCGCCCTGTCGCGAGGGCGAGGCGCACGATCCTCAAGAAGGGGTCCTTCTTTACGCCCAGTAGGATTTGCAGCTCGTGCGACTTGGGTGGCCACGGGTGAGCTTTTACGAGCTCCACGAGGCGCTCCACGTGCTCGGCGGCGTGCACCACCCGCACGGGCGCCGCGGGGCGCGCGACGATTCTTGGCCGACTGGGCCCTTCGACCTCCGCCACGACCGGCTCCAGCGAGGCGAATGGCCCCGTAGCTTCCGCTCCGGGCGGCCCCGGTGGAACGAACGCACGAAGCTCGCGCTCCAACTCCTTTCGCGCGAGGCCGAGCATGTTCTCGACGAAGCGCGCGATGACTTGGTTCACGAGCGACTCGATGTTGGGGCTTTCCATGCGCCCTCGTGTGTAAGGGCAATATTGGGTCGGCGTCTATAGTCGACGGACTCTCGGTGGGCGACGATGCGGGAAGTGGGCTCTTGAAGCGTCGTCGAGCGAGAAACGGTGAAACATTCCGAGACCGAAGAGCCGGTGGTTCGCGATTCAGCGTGACGGCCTACAGCAGGGACGACGGCATGAACCACCTTCGCCCCTTTGGCCACGGGCGGAGGGTTACTGCGGCGCCTTCGGATCGCACAGCGTAACGTCGACGATATCGTACGGAACGACGATGTCCTCCCGC
>JAAFHV010000162.1 GCA_013297655.1 Myxococcales bacterium
GCGCTCTCGACGCGCGAGCTTCCCGTCGCTCTCGAGGCGCGAGCCTCGTCCGCCCGTGCGCGCGCGCCCGCAAGACGGTGGCGAAGGCACGCCGAGACCGGCCGCTCCGTCCGGGCCTCGTTCGACTGAAAGACGCAGGGGTTCTCGCTACTTCCCGCAACTCACGGGAACGCGAGAACCCCCTGTGTTCGTTACTTCTTCGTCCACACCTCGACGCTTCCGATGAAGCCGCCGTTGTCGGTGAAAGGGTTCACGGTGAGGATCTCGACCCCGCCGTCGCCCTGGAGCGGCACGCGGACGACCTCGATCGAACCGGGGCCGCCGTCGACGCCGGCCTTCTTGCGGGCACCGACGATGCGATCGACGCCGTCGAAGGCGAAGCTGCCGGGCGCGTTCGCGATCGCGGGCTCGAGGGTGGTCTTGGTCGGATCCCACGGGAACACCTGCCCGCCGAGCCCGAGGAGGAAGCGGGTGCCGGCGCGCTCGAAGGCGCTCGGGAAGCCGCTCGTGTCGAGCGCGACGAGGGTGCGGCTCTGCCCGTTGCCGAGGGTCACCTCGTCGATGCCTCGCTTCGTCGTGGTGGCGAACGGCCCGCAGCCGGTCGTGAGCACGAGCAGCCGATCGTTCGTCGCGTCGTAGAAGCTACGCGCACCGAAGGCCACGTTGTAGCCCGCGAGCGGAATGCCGCCGCCCGCGCCGGTGCCTCCGAGGCTCACGAGCGCGTCGGTGTCGGTGTCGATCGCGACGACCGTGCTCGCGAGGGCCGCCGAGCACGGAAGATCGTAATTCGGCGGCAAAATGGTCGTTTTGTCGACGTTCGCGAGCGTCACGTAGAGGCGCTTCTTCGCCGCGACGTACACCGCGGAGGTCATCTCGACGAGGCCGTCGGTGTCGGTCGCGGCGACGAGGGACGAGAGATCGATCGTCTTCGTGGGGGCGGCGCCGTCGGCCTCGGTCGCGGGCGAGATGACCGCGATCGTGTTGCGCGTGTAGCGGAGCACGTAGGCCTTCGTGCCCGCCGTCGCGACCACCGCGACCGGATCGGAGTACGCGTCACCGCCGTCTTTGCGATCGGCGAGGCCGACATTGTGCGTGCCACGGATCTTCCACGGCTCGGTGCGATCGAGCTTCGCGACCACGTCGGCGGCCTGCTCGAGGAGCCACGGGTCTTCCTCCGAGTAGGTCACGCCGATGAAGCCGGGGAACCCGAGCTTGCCGTCCACCGCGCGCGTACGGAGGTTCACCGCGACGAGCTCGCTCGTGGTCGTGTTGTTGATCGTGACGAGCGCGTAGGGGCCCGGGCTCGGCGCGATCGTGTCCGCCGTCGCATCGACGCTCGCGTCTTTGCCCGGCTCGGGCACCGCGACGTCGGGGCGGAACACGTCGAAGCTCGCGTCGCTCCCGGCGTCTTGCGCGAAGATCTCGTCGTCCCCCGTGCAGGCGGCGAACGCGCTTGCACACACCACCGTACCTGCGAGGGTAGCTCCAAAAAAGAATCGTGATTTCATGGCACTCCGCGGCATCCCGCACGAAGCCCGGCGCTCTTGGCCCCGGGTGGCGCTCGCGCCGAAGCACGCGCGCCGTCGGCGTGTCGTCCGGTCTCCGGGCTCCCGGATCGTCCTCCCCCGAGCCCTTCCCGGGCGCGAGCTCTACGAGAGATCGTGCTCGGTGGTTACGCTCGGGTTCGTCCCCGGACACCGTGGCGGGTGCCGCGCCGGATTCTCACCGGCTTCCCTGCGCGAACCGGAGTAGCCCGATCCTCGCGACGTCACGCGCCGAGCACGCCCGAGGAACCCGAGTGTGACCCGACGCGTGCGGCTCTAGCACTCCTGCGCCCCGCGCGCTGCGAGAAGCGAGAAGCGAGAAGACAGACGCGCTCAGGTCTTCTCGGTCGCGGCGGCGTCCGCGTCGGCCTCGGCGGCAGCCTTCGTGATCGCGGAGACCACCGCGGCGACGAGATCACGCGCCGAGACGTCCCTCGCGACCTCGCCGGCGATCTCGACCGCGTCCTCCTCGTCGGAGACCGAAATCACGAGCGTGCCGACGACTTTGTTCTCGGCAGACGGATCGTGCACCGCGAAGTCGAAGATGCCGTCGGCGTCGTCGAGGTCGGTCTGCGTGAGGTGCGAGAGCACGTCGCCGAGGGCGAGCACGAGGTCGTCCGCGTCGGCGAACCCGAGCGCGGAAGGCGCGAACGATTTCGCGAAGTCGCTCGTCTCCGGCGCGGCGACGGTGACGCCCTCGCGATCGACGACGAGGCTGTATTTCCCTACGACGAACGTGCCTTCGCTCATGCTCCGGCCCTCACGGCTCGTGGGAGGCGAGCTCGCGGAGGAGCGTCACCATTTGGGATCGCTGCGGCACGCTGGCGTGCTCCAGGTTGTCGGCGAGGCCGATCCCGGGCACGAACGCACCCGCGAGCAGGCGCGGCGGCGCGTAGAGCTCGTAAAAAAGCTCCTCCACGATGCGGCGGATGAGGTGCTCGCCGAAGTTCGTGATCTCGGTGTCCTCGTTCACGACGAGCACGCGGTGCGTCTTGCGGACGCTGCTCTTGATCGCGTCCCAGTCGTACGGATAGAGCGAGCGAAGGTCGATCACCTCCACCGACACGCCCTCGGCGCGGAGCTCGTCCGAGGCGCGCATGGCCTCCCGTACGAGGCGCCCGCACGAGATCACGGTGACGTGCTCGCCCTGGCGCAGCACGTTCGCTTTGCCGATCGGGACGAAGAGGTTCGGCGTGTCCGGCCACTCGGCGCGCCACTGGGTGCGATCCCCGAGGGGAGCGTCGATCATCTTCGAGAGCGCCTTGTCGTCGCCCGGCTCGCCGGGGATGAGCTCCTCCGGGAGCGCGCGGGTGCGCATGAGCGCCTTCGGGAGGAGGTACATCACCGGGTTCGGATCGACGATCGCGGAGAGCATGAGCCCGTACGCGTCGAGCGGGTTCGAGGGCATCACGACCTTCCATCCGGGGATGTGGGTCGCCGTCGCGTCGAACGAGTGCGAGTGGTAGATGCTGCCGCGAATGCCGGAGCCGACCGGCGTGATGCACACCATCGGGACGTTCCACTGGCCGTTCGACGACCAGAGCGTATTCCCTGCGATTTTGAGCAGATCGATGGTGTTGAAGATGTAGTCGCAGAACTGGATCTCGCAGACCGGCTTTTGCCCCGCGAGGGCGAGGCCGATCGCGGTGCCGATGATGCCGCGCTCGTCGAGCGGCGAGTTCCACGCGGTGCGGAGGCCTTGGGTCTGCGTGAACGCGCCACCGAGCGGCGGGCCGATGTCTTCTCCAAAGATGTCGGTGACGCCGAGGCGGTCTTCCCCGACGTGAAGGGCCATGCGTACGGCTTGAACGACGGTCGCCATGTTCTCAGCGCTCTCCTGCGACGTAGTTCTTGTCGGCGAAGATGTGGTCGTAAATGGTGCTGCCCTCGGGCTGCGGCTCCTCACGGACGCGCTTGCTCGCCTCGAGCAGCTCTTGGGTCACCTTCGCGCGCATCTCGTCCATCTCTTTGCGGGTGCGGAGGCCGCGCGCCTCGAGCTTGGCCTCGAAGTCCTTCAGGCAGTCGCGCTCGTTCGTCACGAAGTTCGCGCCCGAGGCCGACGAGTGACCGTGCAGGCGCGAGACCATCACCTCGAGCAAATACGGCTTCTTCTCGGTCCGAACGTAGTCCATCGCCTTCTTGATCGCGTGGTACGAGGTCTCCGGATCGTTGCCGTCGATCGTCACCGTGGGCATGCCGAACGCCTTGCCACGATCGCTGACGCGCTCTTCGCCGTGCTGGCCTTCCCACGGGGTGGAGATGCCGTAGCGGTTGTTCGTGACGATGATGAGCACCGGAGACTCGTGGCCTTTGCGCGAGCTCCACACGAGGCACGTCGCGAAGTCGCCCTCGGCGGTGCCGGCGTCGCCGCCCTGCACGATCGTGATGCCCTTCGACCCGGCGCGCTTCTGCGCGATCGCGGTGCCGGTGCACATGGAGTACTGCACCTCGATCGGCGAGGAGACGGGGACCACGTTCCACCGCTTCACGGAGTAGTGGCTGCCGAAGTTGCGACCACCGGAGTACGGGTCGGTCGCGGTGTTCTTCATCTGCCGGAGCGAGTCGACCGGATCGGCGCCGAGCGCGACCAAGGTACCGCTCGAGCGGTAGTGGAGGTGGAGGTAGTCGTAGGCGATGCCCTCGCCCTTGTGGACGAGCATGCCGAGCGGCACGTTGAAGGCCTCTTCGCCGGGGCCGCCGATCCAGAAGTACCCGTCCCCCTGGCGGTACATCGTGATGAGGCGCTCCTCGAGGACGCGCGCCGTCACCATGTGGGCGTGCATCTGAAGGAGGAGCTCGGGCGCGATCGAGGTGTCGTCGGCGCCGACGGCACCGTGGGTGGTGGCTTCTGTGGTGGTCATGCTCATGGCAGCTCGGGTGCGGTTCTAGCGCTCCTTTCGCCGTCGCGGGGAGCAAAACGCTAGCTCATGCAGAATACACGCATCACGCGTTGCATCGACGCGCCCACGACGCGCCAAGACGCACGGACCGGCGCAGCGGTGGCGCGCCACGAGCGGGCGCGAGCATGCCTCGGCGCGGCGACGGTAACGTGACGCGCGCGCGCCGAGCTCGAGTCAGGCTTCCGCGGTCTTCGCGTCGAGCTTGAGCGAGGGCTCTTCGACCATGATCACGCCCTCGGCGCCGAGGTCGGCTCCGGGGAGCTTCTCCGGGATCCAGTTCTCGTCCGGCCCATCTTCGGGGAGCACGATCGGGGTGCCGTCGTACGAGAGCCGCTTGCCGGGGAGCACGAAGGTGCGGAAGAGGTAAACGAGGAGCGACTTCTGCTCGAGCGCCGGGTGAATCGTGGGGTGGAGGCGCGCCATGTGCTCTTCACGGAGGAGGCTCCAGTGAAGGCCGGGCTCTTCGTGGTGGATGCCGTGGAACCCGTTGTTGAACGTGAACCAGTTGAAGAGCCGCCCGGTGAAGTTCCGTGAGTGGTTCACGGGGTGGTCTTTGTCGCAGCCGTCGTGCTGGAGGTAGTTCACCGACGTGATGCCCCACACCGCCCAGAGGTGCGGCACGAGCACGAGGAAGAGCGCCTTCTTCCAGTCGATCGCGAAGAGGATCGCCTTCGCGCCCCAGCAGATCGCCATCTCCAAGAGGAGCTGCCGGTGCCACTTGGGGAGCTTCGCCTTCATGACGGCGGTATACTTGTAGTTTGCACGCGTCACGCTGACCCCGACGGCGGGGAAGAACATGAGGAACGAGAACAGGTTCCAGCCGTATTGCACCTTGGAGGTGCGCATCACGTCTTTGCGCTCTTGCGTGAACTTGTGGTGCGAGAGGTTGTGCCCCGGCACGTACTCGCTGACGGGAAACCCGTACGAGCAGGTGAGCGCGATCACTTGAACACGGGGCTATGGAGCGAGTTGTGGGTGATGACCGCGCAGATCCACGAGATCGTCATGAGCGCGACGACGAGCGGAACCTTCCCCACGAGCCCCACCCGCGACCACGCGAAGTACGCGAACGCGAGGAGCACGTAGTAGAAGCCTACGAACGCGAGGGTGCGGATATCGGCGCGGAAGCGGAGCATGGCCTTCCAGACGGGGTACCGCCTTGTCCGCATCCGGGCAAGCTCGACCCGGTGCAAAAAAACCTATGCAGACCGCAACCCCCACCACGCACCGCCCCCGCGTCCCTTTCGCGAACGTCCGTTCAACGCCTCGATCCACTCGAGGCACCCTCAACCATAGACTTCGGGACCAAACGCGCCCGGCGCCCTCTCGCTCCTCGGGAGCCGCAACGCGCCCGGGAGCCGAAGGAGCCCCGGAGCCGAAGGAGCCCCGACCCACTAGCCCCGTTCCTCGGGAGCCGAAGGCGCCCCGCTCCACTAGCCCCGTTCCTCGGGAGTCGAAGAGCCCCGATCCTCGGAGCCGAAGGCGCCCCGATCCACTAGCCCTGATCCTCGGGAGCCGAAGGCGCCCCGATCCTCGGGAGCCGAAGGCGCCCGATCCACTAGCCCCGCCCCGCTCGCTCCTCGGGAGCCGCAACGCGCCCCGATCCACGAGAGCTGAAGGCTGAGGGCTTTTCGCCGACGATCCTTGAAAGCACCCGAAGGGGTGGACCGAGCCTGGGCTAGGAGGCCGCGCGGAACGGACTCCTGTCCGTGAGCACGGCCGACGACGCCCAGGCGAAGGTATCGGCGAAAAGCACCAGCCTTCAGGGGAGGAAGTTTACTTGGGGCATTGCCTCGCCTTCGCGCATGAAGATCACTCGCGCGAGCGTGTGACCAAAATCGCGGCCGTACTTCAGGTTCGCCGGCACCTGCACGCGCTGACCATGTTGGGTCGTGAGCGTGACGGCGATCGTGCGGTTCCAGTAGCTCGGATCGATCTTGGCGTTCTGGTTCGCCATGTGGTTCGCCACCGCGGTGACGGCCGCACGAACGGCGAGGCCGATGAGACCACCACCGCCGCCGCCGGCGCTCTGACGAACGGGCTCGATGTCGGCGATCTGGTTGAGCGCGTACGACTGCTGCGCTCCCTTACCGTCGATCACGATGATGCGCCGGTTGGTGATCACGTGCGCGCGCGGGTTTCGGCCGTCGTGGATGAGGGCCAAAATGATGAAGATGATGCCGATGATGAAAATGAGGAAAATCACGCCGAAGATCCACATGATCACTTTGTCGACCGTGTAGTCGTGGCGCTTGAACCAGATCACGCGCTCGCCCGGCTCGAGCGGCACGCCCATCACGGTGCCGCCGCCACCTGCCATCGCTGCGCCGCCACCGGGGACCATTTGCCCCGGCGCGCCGCCGTAGCCGCCCGGCGCAGGAGGCGCTCCATAACCACCGGGCGCAGGAGGCGCTCCGTAGCCACCGGGGCCCTGGGGTGCGCCTTGCGGCGGGGCGCCATAGCCACCTTGCGGCGGACCACCGCCGTGAGGGGGCGCGCCGTAACCACCGCCGCCACCCTGGGGCGGAGCGCCGCCGCCACCAGGCGGAGGACCGTAGCCACCGCCGCCGCCCTGAGGCGGAGCGCCCGGGGGAGGACCATAACCACCACCGCCCGGGGGAGCCCCCGGAGGTCCGTATCCGCCGTTGCCTTGCATGAGCGTTCGAGTCCCTTTCGTCGACGAACGAGCGTAGCGGGCCTTTTGCCATCGACGCAAGGCGAGCGAGCTGGGTCGCACAGCAGGCGATCGGGCGGACCGGTGAGAAAACGTCGCGCGCGCTCGCCCGCATCGCGTCGACAAATGACACGCGGGCGCGCCCCGAAGGACGCGCCCGCATTTGGTCAACTCAGTTGACGTTTTAGGGTCGGCTCAGTTGTTGTTGCAGAAGTCGCCGCCTGCCGCACCGGGCGCCGGGATCGCGACGACGGGGGTCGCCTCGTCGACGGAGAGCAGGTACTGCACGATGGCTTCGAGGTTCCTCGCGCGCTCGGCGGGGTTCGTCTCGGCGAGGAAGTTCGGCGAGAGCGCGGTGTAGTGGGTCTTGAACGTGGCGGAGAACACGCTCTCGAGGGTGGCGGCGTTTCCTCCGTGGAAGTACGGCGCGCCCACCGAGGTGCCGAAGAGCGACGGCGGGTTGTAGCCGCGACCGAACGCCTCGTTGCCTTGCGCGTTCACCGGCGCCGCGGCGGTCGAGTTCTGGCGGAACTCGTTGATGCCCGAGACGGCGTCGGCGACGTTGAAGGTGCCGACCGGTCGCAGGATGCAGAGGATCTGGTCGAAGTTCGCGATCGCTCCCGCGGGAGCGGCGGCCGGATCGAGGCGCATGGAGCCGGTGCCGACCTCGGTCGGGAGGAGCGCGGCGGGGAAGCCCGCGGGCGCGGCCCAGGTCTTCGTCCGGAGCGCGTCCATCGTCGCGATCGAGGGGGTGTAGAAGCGCTTCGAGATCGTCCACTTGTCGCCGCCGTGGCAGCCTTGGCAGCCGCCGTCGGAGGCGAAGAGGGTGCGCCCGAGGGTGACCTTCGCGGCGTCGAGCCCGGTCGCCGCGCGGGGCGCTCGGATCGTCTTCAGGTAGTCGGTGATCTCCTCCCAATCGGAGAGCACGCTCGCGGCGGGGAGGCCGGCGGGGTTGGCCTTGTCGGCGGCCTGGGTGGCCGAGCCGTTGAGACCGGTGTGGTTGTTCGGAGCGGTCGCGATGTCGATTCGGTCCGCGTTGCTGATCGGCGCCGCGTTCTTCGACACGATCGCGCCGACACCACCGGAGATGCCGCGCGTGTTCCCCTCGAAGTCGTCGACCTCGTCGAAGATCGCGGTCCAGTTGAAGATGCGCTGATCGGTGGGATCCTTCTTCGAGAAGCTGCCGTCGAGGCTGACCGACTGACGCGGACCGCGCGCGAACGACCAGCTCACGTTGTCGGTGAGGCCGTCGACGTGGCACGACTGACAGGCGCCCCACCCTTGACCGCCGAACGACCAGCGGCCAGTCGCGGTGTTGAAGAAGCGCTTGCCCTTGAGGACCTTCTCCGCCGGGGAGCCAGCCGCGGGCTGGTCGGCGGTGACGACGGCGACCGGAGCGGCCGCGCCGCCGGCGAGCGCCTGCGTGTTGAGGTCGATGACCTGCACCGTGCGGCTCACGTCGTTGGCGACGAACATGAAGCGCTTGTTGACGTCGGTGTTCGGGGTCGCGACGCCGATCGGGTTCTTGCCCGAGCCGGCCGCGGCGATGCCCGCCGGGTTGGTCTCGATGAAGAGGTTGCTCGTCGCGGTGCCGACCTCCTCGATGACGCCGCTCGTGTTGTACCGAACGCGGAACACGGCGTCGATCGCGTTGGACGCGACGTAGCCGACGCTCCCGTCCTTGACGAACGCGATGTCGGACGGGACGGCCGGATAACGACGGCCGGCCTCGGCGGTGGACCGCTGACCGAAGAGCGCCTCCCACTTCTGGTGGAGGCTCGCGGTGCCGGCCTTCACCTCCGCGCCCTTGGCGAGATCGATGACCGAGACGGCGCCGTGGGTGGTGGTCTTGAAGTTGGGCTCGCTGCCGCCGGTGGGGCCGCGCGGAGAGGCGCAGATCGACGTTACGTAGCCAAAATTACCTTGGATCGTGATCGATTGGAGCTGGTTCGGGAAGCAGCCCGCGGTCTGGGTGGCGCTGTCCTTGAAGCCCATGTCGGCGATCGCGCCGAGGCGGATCGTGCTCGCGCTGCCGTCGCCTGCGTTCACCTTGTAGACGATGCCGTCGTGGTTCGTGTCCATCGTGGCGGGGTTGCCGCCCGCGGTCGCGACCTCGGCCGCGGTGCGCTGGCCGAAGTACTCGGTGACGAAGATCGACTCGTCGTCGTCGTTGTCGTTCAGGTTGTTCGTGATCGCGATCGAGCGCGGGTGCGCGAGGCCGGGCCGCGACTTCAAGCCGGGGCCGAGGAGCCCGGTCGTGATGAGCGCCGCGTTGAGATCGATCGTCTTTTTTACGGTCAGCGCCGCGGTGTCGATCGCGGTGAGCGTGCCGTCGACCCAGTTCGCGACCCACGCGGTCTTGCCGGTCGGCGAGAGCGCGACCGCGGTGGGCTCGGAGCCCGTCGCGGCGCTTCCCTTGACGGAAGGCGTGGCAGTCGAGAGCCCGCCGATGCGGACGAGCTTCTGATCTTTGCGGAGCACGACGTACGCGTTGTCGTTGTCCGGCGAGATCGCGACCTGCCACGGCTCGGCGCCGACGGGGATCTCGGCCTTCTTCGAGAGCGTAGGGGGAGCGCCGTCGGCCCCGTACTTCACGTCGAACACGGTCACGGTCCCGACGTCGCGGTTCACCGCCACGAGGGTCGCGTCGTTCCAGGAGAGCGCGACCGCAGAGCCGCGGCTCGGACCGCTCGCGAGCGAGTTGGTGATGGGCGGGCCATCGGTGCTGCCATCCGGGTTGCTCGTCGGCACGGTGACCGTGGGGGTGGCGTCGGCGCCACCGTCTCCCGGAGCGGCGGGGTCGTCCCCGCAGGCCGCTACGACGCCCACCGAGGCGATCGTACTGATTAAGGCAAAGAGCGCTGTCTTATTTCGCATTGGGCCTCCCTAAAGGCCGTCGCGACGTCGCGAGCAGCCGGTCCCGTTTGATTCCCCAGAATCTGCGCGCGCTCTCCCCGTCGCGGTACTAGCGGCCCCCAATGGGGCTCATAGCGTCCGCCTATGAGGGAGATCGGAGCGCAGAAGAGGCAAAGCTCATCCTGCGGCGGCCCGCTTCGCACGAAAAAAAAGCGCCGCTGCGGTCCCGCGGCGCTCCGAAACGCTGAATCTGCTTTCGTTACGGCGATTTGGGGTCGTCGAACTTTCTCGCGAAGTCACGCAACGCCGACCCCGCCGCGGCCGAGGAGGGGGCACTATGAACGCAGCTCAAACTCCCCTCGGCGGCGGGCTCGGATTCCGAGTCGGCGAAACGATCACCAGCGCTGGCGGCTCCTACCGGATTCGCGGCTTCTTGGGGCGCGGCGGCATGGCCCACGTGCTCGAGGTCGAGGACGAGAGCCTCGGCAAGCGGTTCGCGTTGAAGATCCTCGACGCCCACCTCGCGTCCGATCCCGCGAGCGTCGAGCGCTTCGAGAGAGAGGCGCGCGCCCTCGCGCAGCTCGACCACCCGCACCTCGTCGCGGTCGTTCGCCTCGAGCGAACCCGCGATCCGGTGCCGCGACCGTTCTTCCTCATGGAGCGGCTCCGCGGAGGCACCCTCCGTGACCACCTGAACCGGGGGCCGGTCGCCATCGAGCGCACGATCACGATTTGCAGCGATCTGCTCCGTGCGCTCGATTACGTGCACGAACGCAAGCTCCTCCATCGCGACGTGAAGCCCTCGAACGTGTTCGTCCACATCGACGCGTTCGGTGTCGAGCGCGCGAAGCTGCTCGATTTCGGGGTGATGAAGCTCCTCCTCGAGCACGACACGACCCCCGGGTTCTTCGGGACCGCGCACTATGCGGCGCCAGAGCAGCTCGAGGCCGGCGGCGCGCTCGGACCGGCGAGCGACGTGTACGCAGCAGGGATCGTGCTCTTCGAGTCGCTCACCGGCAAGCACCCCTTCGCGACCCAAGAGCGAACTCCGCGCGGCGCACGGGAGGCGCGGCTGCGGGGCGCCCCGATCCTCGCGAGCCTCATGACCTTCGAGCGCATGGCGCCAGAGATCCTCGACGAAATGAGCCCCCTCGTCGGCGCGCTGCTCGCGAGAGACCCGTTGACGCGCCCGAGCGCGGGGACCGCCGCGCGCGCGCTCGATCGAATCGGCCGCGCCTTCGCGAGCCTCCGCGCGGAAAACGACCACGTGCTCTCTGCACGTACCGCGGTCCCGATGCCGTTCTTGCCGGGCCACCTCGCCGCGCCCACCGAGATCGACGCGCCGCGATCTCCGAAGGGCGCCGCGTTCCAGACCTTGATCCTCTCGAGCCGCACGGTTCCGATGCCGCCCCCTTCGGAAGATCGGACCGAGTCGGTCGCCGACGCCGAGCTCCTCCCCCTGCCCGCACACGGTCGAGGCGAGGGAGCACGCCCCGTGCTGATCCTCGTACCTCCTCCGCCGCCGCACGGGGCGTTCTGTCCCCCACCCGCGTCGATGTCGACACGGACGATGGACCGCGCCGCGCTCCCCGCGGCGCCGACGTCGCGAAGCGGACCGAACGGGACCGAGCGCCTCCGCCCCGAGGACAACCCGATGCACGCGTCGTCGCCGCGCACTCCAGCCGGTGCGCTCGCGCAGACTCCGCTCGCTCCGTCGAGCTCGACCTCGACGCGGCTCTCGATCACGACGAAAGTGCTCTTCGCGCTCGCGTTCTTGGCGCTCGTCGTGCTCGTCGGTGTCGTCGGAAGGCGGCCCCGCGGTGGTCACGCGCGCGGTGGAGCACCGACGACCGGAGTCGCCGCGGGCACGAGCTCTCCACCGTCCAGCCTCGCGCTCCATGCCCTCTGAGGGTGCGCGCCGGGCGCGGCGCATCGCTCGGCCGCGCGCTCACCCTTTCCGCCAGCACCGGCGCGCGAGGCGGTCCTCGCAACGTCACCGACGAGGGACCCAGCACATCGCAATCCTTGACGTGATCGCGCGCACGCTGCAGAAGTCGTGGCTCGCCGCGATGGACATCCAGGCTCTCCGCTACTTCCGCGCCGTTGCCAACCACAAGAGCCTCACTGGCGCCGCGAAGGCGCTCGGGGTGAGCCAGCCCACGCTCTCGGTCGCGATGCAGAACTTGGAGAGCCGGCTCTCCACCACGCTCCTCGCGCGCGATCGGAGCGGTGTCTCGCTCACGTCGACGGGGGAAGAGCTCTACCGCTACACGATCCGCATCTTCGATCTCCTCGACGAGGCCGAGGAGCGCGTCCGTGGGATCGAGCAGGGCGACGTCGGCACGTTCGTGCTCGGCTGTTATTGGTCGCTCGGAGCCTATTTTTTGCCTGCGTTCATGACCGAGCTCATGAAGACGGACCCTGGGATCGAGCTCCAGCTCCTGAACGAGCAGTCGTCGACCGTGAGGGACAAGGTCATTTCGCGGGAGGTCCATTTCGGGATCGTGGTGAACCCGCAGCCGCACCCCGATCTGGTGATGCTCGACCTCTACGAGGACGCGATCGATCTGCTCGTCTCGAAGGACTCGGCGCGCCCGCATGCCACGCTCGAGGACGCGCGCCAGGTCTATGTCGACGGTCCCGTCATCTACGCCGGGCGCGTGAGCGAGCTCGTCGATCAGCTCGCCAACGAGGGTCTCGCCACGTCACGCAAGCTCGTCTGCGGTGATCTCGAGCAGGTGAAGAGCCTCGTGCTCGCCGGTCTCGGGGTGGGCGTGCTGCCGCGGCGGGTCGCGGCCTACGGTCACGAGGGGAAGCTCGTACGCCTCCACCCCACGTTTCCTATCTTTCCCGATCGCATCCAGCTCCTCTTCAGGGCCGACATGCACAAGACACGCGCGTCTACGCGCCTGAAAGAGGCGCTCGTCGCCTACGGGCGCACCCTCGACGCGCTGCGCTGATGGTCCTGATCGCGCTCGCTCAGACCTCGGAGGCGGGGCCGGCGACCTGCGCGTCGACCGCCGATTGACCCATCGGCTCGGCGAGGCTGCGGAACGCCGCGAACACGATCGGCGGCACCGGGAGCAAGAACACGAGGTACTCGAGGCGATCGGCCGCGAGCGCGGCGACCATCCCGCCGGCGATGAACGTGCTCAGCTTGAGTGCGCGGAGCCCGACGTGACGGAGGGAGTCTTGACGAGTCTCCGGGCGACCCCACAGGTAGTTGCCGAAGTGCACGGCGAGGTCGGTCGCGGGGCCGGTCATGTGCGTGGTGCGCACGAGCGAGCCTGTCGCGAGGCCGATCGATGCGTTTTGAAGGCCGCTCGCGAAGGAGAGGAGCGCGAGCAACATGAAGTCGCCGAGAGTTTCTACGGTGATGCCGAACGGCCCGAACGCGCCCACTTTTCCGAGCACGGACGTGAGCATGAGCAGCGCCACCACCGTGAAGAGCGGCACTGCGTACGCGGGCGAGAGCCCACGCCGGGCCCGACCGACGACCCAGTACGCCGCGCTGAGGGCGCCGAGGAGGAACGCGCCGAGCACGAGCGCGTACTCGCCGAGGAGCTTCCACTGACCTACGTCGGCGCCGATGCGCGTGGCGATTCCGGTGACGTGCGTGATGAGGCGCCGGCACGCGGCGAGCGAGCCCGCGTTGACCGCGCCGGACGCGAAACAAAGCGCGCCCCAGCTCACCAGGTTTTTCCGGAGGAAGACTTCCTTGGGCTCGAATAGCGCTACGTTCATCGGCGATTTCCGAAGTTAACGTACGCGAAAGGTTTCTCTGCGCCACCCGAAAAGGACGTTGGCGAGCTGACCCGAACGAGATACCGTTCATTGCTGAGCTTGCTGGGATTTTCTGCATCTTTTGCGGTCTGGCGCAGTGTTTGTGTGGCCCTGTCGAGGCTTGGGTTGACCTCCAGCCGGTTCCTGAGACCATCAAAGAAACCTGGGGGTAGAGGGCGGTCAGCGTGAGCACGTCGTTCGACAGCTTGATGAGCTGCGCAGACCTGACGCGCGAGCACGTGGTCACGGCGCTCGAGTCGCGTGCGTCGACGCGAGCGTTGCTCGCCCGGCTGTCGCGGGTGGCGCGTTCCGGAGACAACCTAGACCGTGTTCTTCTCGTGCTCGCGTCGATCGCGGGGGGCTACGCAGACTGGTTCGACGGCGACATGCGCGTCGAAATCGAGCCCCGCGGTGACGGCACGTTCATCCACACCTTGGTCGATCTCGGCAGCGGGCAGCGCGAACGGCTCTTCCCGTCCCTCTCCTTCGACGTCCCGTTTCACGAGGTCGAAGAGGCGATTTCGCTCTCCCTCAGCCAGCTCGCGCCGCTCGAGATTTTGCCGTCTGCCCACGGGATCGTCCTCTCGACCCTCGAGGACGACGGGAGCTGGGGCGACGACCGGGTCTTCGTCGACGCCGCCTCGATCGACGCCGACGCGACGATGGGCGTCGTCGACGCGATCCCTCCTTCGGCGCGACCGACGCCCGCCCCGCACGCCACCGCTCCGGCGCCGGCGGAGACCACGAAAGTCTTGAGCTCCCACACGAGCACGGTGCCGGTTCCGGGCCAGGTCCCGCCCGCCCCGCAGAGCTCGACACCGCTCCTCCTGGCCAAGCGCTCGCCCTCCACGCCGGCGCAGGCTCCCGATGGTGCGCGCCCCACCCTTCGCATGAAGGTCGTCGTGCCCGAAGCCGCGAAGAGCGAGCCGCCGAAACCGCGACCCACCCTCCGAGCCCCGGCGACCACCCGCAACGAGGTCGCGCGCGAGCAGGCGCTCCACTACATGAACGAGCGGGTCGACGGGTTGAACCCACCGACCCCGAAGTTCGTCGTCTCCGCGGAGCTGCTCGCAGAGCTACGAGACGATCCAGGCGGCCCGCCAGGCCTCGATCACGATCGTGAACGAGACCATGAGCAAGCCGCGGCGTCAGGCCAGGAGATCGCGGAGGGGCTGCCCGCCGTCGGCGAGGGCAATCGGCCTCCCCGCAGGTGAAATCGCAGCGTCGGCAGGGTCGAGCCCGAGCACCGTCGCGAGCGTCGCGACGAGGCCAGGGACCGTGAGCGCACCTTTCGTGACCTTCGCGCCTTGCGCGTCGGTCTCGCCGTAAACCTGGTTCGTTCGAATGCCCGCGCCAGCGAGGACCACGCTCGACGAGGCGGGGTGGTGATCACGACCATCGTTCGCGTTGATGCGCGGGGTGCGGCCGAAATCGGTCATGAGCGCGATGGTGGTGGACGCGAGGAGGCGCCGCTGGTCGAGCTCCTTGACGAGCGCCGAGAACGCGGCGTCGAGCGTGCCCATGAGCTTCTTCGTGCGACCGAAATTGTCGATGTGGGTGTCCCACCCGTCGAGCGCGACCTCGACGTAGCGGGTGCCGGCGCCCACGAGCCGCGAAGCGACGAGGCACGCGCGGCCGAAGTCGGTGTCGCCGAACGCATCTTGGGTGGCCTTGGGGACGTTCGTGAGATCGAACGCGGGGAGATCTTTCGCGCGCATGAGACCGACCGCTTGGGTGGTGAGCGATCGACGCCCTTCGACCTTGACGTCGCCCGTTCTCTTCGCGAAATCGCCCTCGATCGCGTCGAGGAGCTTGAGGCGGTCGTCGAAGCGGCGCTCGTCGATCCCGGCTGGGTGGGTCACGTTCTGGGGGAGCGCGCCCGCCTTCGCGAGCACGAACGGGCCGTACTGCACGCCGAAGAAGCCCGCCGAGTGGCTCGGGCCGCCGAGGCTCACGAACGCGGGGAGCCCGCCGGCAGGAGGACCGAAGCGCTTCGCCATCCAGCCCCCGAGTGACGGATGGTCCACGGTGGGGCTCGGTGAGTAGCTCGTGTGCAAGAGGGCGTTCGCGCGCTGGTGGTTGCCCTCCTTGTGGGTGAGGCTGCGGACGACGCAGATCTTCTGCGACATCTTCGCGATCGCAGGCATGTGCTCGCTGATCGAGAGGCCCGCGGTGGCGGTCTTGATCGCCTTGTGAGGGCCGCCCTCGGCGGTGCCTGGCTTCGGATCCCAGGTGTCGATGTGGCTTTGCCCACCGTTCATCCACAAGACGACGAGAGACTTGGACTTCGCGGGAGGCGCGTCGGCGCGGGCCTCACGGACGAGCCGCTCCGAGACGAGGCTCGCGAGCGCACCAGCGGAGAAGTAACGGAAGAGATCGCGTCGAGAAGGGTTCATCGCTTTTGGCCTCGAGTCGGTTTCCGGAGCGTTCGGTTCACGCGCACGTGCGCAGGGCACGGAAATACGGGGAACGTCACGATCAGTGGTTCATGAGGGACTCGCTCGACGTGAGCAGCACCCAAAAGAGGTCCTCGAACGCGCGCGTTTTTGCGTCGACTTGGCCGTTCTTGCCGGCCCCGAGGCGCGCGAGGGCGGCGACGTCCTCCGCCCGCTTCTTTGCGGCTGCTTTGGTATCTTTCGCGTCCTTCTTGGTGTCCTTCGCGGCCGCCTTCGTGTCCTTCTTGGGGACCTTGATCTTGGGGTCCGGCGCGGCGTTCGGCGGGGGGACGTCGACCACCGGCGCGGGCCGCGCCTCTGCCTCTTTGATGTACGCGAGCGCGCGGGTCACCTCCGCCTCGGTCGCGGGGCGCGAGAGCACGCGGAGATACATTTTCTGTACCTTCTCGGCGTCGGTGCCGCCGGCAGCCACGATCTCGCCGAGGGCGGTGCCACGGAGCGCGCGCGTGCCGTAGCCGGTGACGTTGCCGTTGAGGAGCGAGAGCGCCTGCGTGACGTTGCCCTCGAAGGTGCGCGAGTCGGAGACCTCGTCGACGTCGAAGAGGAACGAGTAGCTCTTGAAGAGCTGCGCGCGGAGGACGGGGAGGTTCTTGATGCCGGCCGACTCGGCCGCGCGCTCGAGGTGCGTGGACGCGAAGAGGTGATTGATGAGCTCCTCCGGACCGAGCGGCACGAGCCGGAAGCGCGCCCACGTTCCGTTCTCGGGGCCGATGTTCTCGCCCCCCCGCGCGTCGAGAGCGTAGACCTCGGTGCGCGTGACGAGCCGCACGAGGCTCTTCGGATCGAAGCCGTTCTCGCCGAAGTCTTTCGCGATCGCGTCGAGCAGCTCGGGCAACGTCGACGGGTTCGACGGGCGCACGTCGTCGACTGGGTTCACGAACCCGCGGCCCAGGAAATGCGCCCACATCCGATTGACGTAAGCCTTCGCAAACCATGGGTTTTTCGTAGACGTCATCCACGCCGCGAGCTCTTTCCGCGTCTCCTTGCCCTTGTCGACGACGGTGCCGTCGAGGGCGGTGGGGGTCGCCGCTGCGATCGGCGCGAGCTCCGCGTTTTTCAGGAAACGGGGGGGAAGCGCGGCGTAGTCCGAGACGTCGACCCGGCGCACGCCCTTGGTCTGGCCCTTGTCGACGGGCTCGACCTCGGCGTGCATGAACGCAGCGGTGAGCCTGCGAAAGTCGTCCTGCTTCCACTTCTCGGTCTTGTGGTCGTGGCACTGCGCGCACTGGATCTGCACGCCGAGGAACGTGCGCGACATCGATCCGGCGAGATCTTGCGGCGACTGGAACCGGAGCGTGTAGTTCACCGCGCCGTTCACCGATCCGTTCCCGCCCGCGCTCGTCGTCGGAGCGTCTTGGGGAGCCATCATCGGCGCGTTCGTCTCGGCGGGCATGTCGACCGGGAGGGCATTGCGCGGGCCGCCTTCGCTGTTGCGGCCCGTGGCCGCCACGAGCTCCGCCACCATCGTGTTCCACGGCGTATTGGCCTGGAATTTCGCGTGCAGCCACGCGCGGAGCTCACCACGATCGAGGCGCTGATCGCGGACGTCGTTCCCGATGAGGATGTCGTCCCACATGTTGGTCATGTGCTTCACGTACTCAGGCGACGCGAGCAGGGCCTCGACCTTCTTCTCGCGCTTGTCCTTCGCGGTGTCGGCGAGGAACGTGGTCACCTCCTCGGGCGAAGGCGGCGCGCCGATCACGTCGAACGACACGCGCCGGAGCCACGTCGCGTCGTCGGCCGGTCCGGCGGGCTTTACCCCTGCCGCCGTCCACGAGGCGCGGATCGCCTTGTCGATGTCCTGCGCGGAGAGACGCGTCTTCGCGCTGGCCTCGGGCTTGGTGGGGGCGGGCTTCGCCGGAGGCGCATGGCCCTCCGGGACCGCAGGCGGAGAAGCGCACGACGCGAACGCCAAGACCACGAAGAGACCCATCCATCGCAAACGCATGGCCACCATCTTCGGGCACCACGAAGGCCCCGTAAATGCCGGCGTCGCTCGGCGAACAAGGGAGGTATCGTGTCGGCCGCGTTCATGGCGAAGCCTTCCAACCCGATCCGCCGCGCGCTCACGCGTTTCTTCGCGCTCGTCGTTCGCACCTACTTTCGTGAGGTGGAGGTGATCGGCGAGGCGCCCGGGAAGGACGTGAAGGGCCGCCTCTTCGCAGCGAACCACGTGAACGGGCTCGTCGATCCGATCCTCGTCGTGACCACCGCGGAGTGCCCGATCTCTCCGGTCGCGAAGAGCACACTCTGGAACATCCCAGGCTTCCGCTTGTTGCTCGACCTCGCCGACGCGGTGCCGATCGTCCGCAAGCGTGACAACCCTGGAAAGTCGGCGAAAGACAACGACGCCGTCTTCGAGCGGGTGGCGAACCACCTCAAGGGCGGCGGAAACATTCTCATCTTCCCGGAGGGCACGAGCCACAACGAGCCGGCGCTCGTCCCGTTCCGATCCGGGGCCGGTCGCATGCTCGCCCGCGCGCGCACCGAAGGCGGCGAGGGCCTCGAGGTGCAGCCCGTCGGACTCGAGTTCGACGAGCGCCAGATCTTTCGCTCACGGGTCCTCGTCGTCTACGGAAAACCTATTAAAATCGACGATTTCAACGAACCCGACGACGACGCGTTGGCCAACGCGATCACCGCCCGCCTCCGCGAGGATCTCACCGCGCTCGTGGTCGAAGGAGCGACGTGGGACGAGCGCCTGCTCGTCACGAGGGTGGCCGAGCTCCTGTCGAACGAGGGCGACGATTCGAGCCTCGCGGGGTGGAGCGCGATCGGTCGCCAAGCCGAAGCGGCGCGGAAGCTCCTCTCCGACGACGATCCCGTGCTGCTCGCCGTTCGCGAGACCGTGAGCCGCTACTACGACGCGCTCACGGAGGCGAAGACGGCGGACATCGGGGTGAAGAGCCGCCGGAACCTGGCGCCTCGGAGCGTGCTCGGCCTCCTCGGGCTCCTCGCGATCTTGCCGCTTTCGCTCGCCGGCGCGGCGCTGTTCTGGCTTCCCTATCGACTGCCTCGCCTGGTCGTGCGCGCGACGAAACAAGAGAGCAGCGATCTTACCTCGACGTACAAGCTGGCCGCCGGCCTCCTCGCGTTTCCGTTGTGGGCGATCCTGCTCGTCGCCCTCGTCGCGTGGAAGTTGCCGGTCGACACGGGAGGCAAGGTGCTCGCGTGCCTCGCTGTGGTCGCGAGCCCCTTCGCAGCGCTCGTGTGGCTCGATCGCCTGCCGCGTCTTTCGGATACCTTCGGGCTCTTGATCGGGCGCGGGCGAGGCCGCCTCGACCACCTCCGTGAGCTCAGGAAGGCCGCCCTCGACGCGATCGAGCGCGGACGCGAAAAGACGTTCGGGGCCCTGCCGCCATGACGAGCGCGTCGCCCGAAGAACGAAGCCGCGCGCGCCTCCTCGTGCTCGGCGCGGCGGTGCTGTGGAGCACCGGTGGCCTCGGGATAAAGCACCTCCCCGCGTGCGACGCGCTCACGATCGCGGGCCTTCGCGCGGTCGTCGCGGGGCTCGTGATGGCAGCGGTCGTGGTGCGCCTCGCCTCGCGCGAGCGCCTCGTCGCGATCCTTCGTCGCAAGCGCGTGTGGGCCGGCGCGACCAGCTACGCGCTCATGGTGGTGTGCTTCGTCCTCGCCGCCAAGCTCACCACCGCCGCGAACGCGATCCTCATCCAGTACACGGCGCCGATCTACGTCGCGCTCGTTTCGCCGGCCCTCCTCGGCGAGAAGGTCACCCTCCGCGACGCGCTCGCGATCGTGGCGACGCTCGCCGGAATGGTGCTCTTTTTCATGGGCGATCTCTCGGGTGCGGGTCGCCTCGGGAACGTCGTCGCGATCGTCTCGAGCTTCGGCTTCGCGGGGCTGCCCGTCTTGCTCCGCCTCGAAGACCGCGCGAGGCGAGCGGAGGGCCTGCCGGACGAGCCCGCGACGCCTCTCGCGACGATGACCCTCGGCAACGCGATCGCGGCCGCGGTTTGCCTCCCCCATACGTTCGCCGCACCGCCGACCACGCTCCCCGAGGTGGCCGTGATCGGCGCGCTCGGCACGTTCCAAATCGCGATCCCGTACCTCCTCTATGCCCGCGCCGTGCGCGCTCTCCCTGCCCTCGAGAGCTCGCTCATTGCGTCAATCGAGCCCATTTTGGCGCCGATTTGGGTGTTCCTGTCGATCGGCGAGCGGCCGAGCGCGGGGGCGCTCGCGGGAGGGGCGATCATCGTGGCGGCGGTCACGTTCCAAGCTGTGCAAAAACGCACACCCGCGGACGCGACGGTCACCTCGTCGTCCACGTCTTCCTGACGCGCGCACCTCGCGGCATCGCGCCTCGCGAGCCTCAGGTCGACGGCGGCGGTTCTTTCGGTTTGGAGCGCGCGAGGAGGAGCACGATGCCGACGATGGCCATGATCGCGCCGACCACGAACGGAGCGCGGCGAGGTCCCTCTTTTTCGCGCGCGGCCGCCGGCCCGTCGCTCGTGTGAAACGAGGCGCGACGCGACGGAGCGGAGAGGAGCACGTCCGTCGTCGCGGCGCCGATCGTGCGTGCCACGTGACGATGCCCCCCCGCGAGCGTCTCGGTGAACGACGCGACGACGGACACCTCCCGTGGCACATCGGCGCAACGATAGACGAGTTGGACCACGAAGCCGTCCTCCTCGGTCGGCGCGGCGTCGGTCAACGAGGGCACGCACGGAGCGCCGTCGCCCTCGATGCGCAGCGCCGTCGCGAGCCCCTTCACCACCTCGTCCCGGCCCTGGGTGGCTTCGAGGGCAGAGATACGGCCGTCACCGTCGGCGTCGAGGCGAGGCACGAGGGCGCGCGCGTCGGCGACCGCGAACGCGAGCCGTACATGCACCGAGCGCCCCTCCGCGCGGTACTCGCCAGACGAGATTCCGAGGGTGTGCGCCGCGGCGACGCTCGGCCAAAGCGCGAGGGCGAGCGAGACTTCGAGAAGCCCTTTGATAAGTTTGGCGCGCATCGTCACCCGTGAGTTTGACCCGAAAGCAAATACCTAGGAAGGATGAGGGCATGCAGCCACGGTCACAGAGCCCCTTTTTCCACGGCGCACGCACGCTCTCCACGTTCGCCGCCCTCGCGGTGGTGGCCGGCGCGCTCGGCGCTTGCGGTTGGGGCACGGGATCGTCGTACATCGCCGAGCCGCTCACCCCCGCGACCGAGCCCGAGCTCCCCGCGTCCCGCGGCGGCGCGCCCCCGGGCCGAAAAGCGAGCGTCACCCTCGAGGCGAAGGAGCACGTCCCGGACGAGGTTCGTGGCCAAAATCTCGGGATTTTTCGCAACACCTACTACGACTTTCCGAGCGAGACCGAGCTCAAGGACGAGCGAAAGGTCACCGTGCGTGGGCCCGCCTGCGAGGCGATCGCAGACGTGCCGCGCGCCTTCTACGAAGCGCTCTGCGTGCAAGGCTCCGGCTCCCTCGCGCGCGGCGGCACGGTGAGCTTCGCGAAGCGCGACTGCGCGTGCGCCGAGGTTTGCCCCCGTACGAGCCAGCGGATCTGCTTCGAGAGCCTCGACGCGAAGTCGTACCCCTGGGGCCGCGGTGCGGCCGGTCGCCCCATCGCGCCGCTGCGCTCGATCGCGGCCGATACGCAATTTTTGCCAATGGGTACGGCGGTTTACGTACCCGAGATCGATGGCCTCCCGCTGATCGAAGGCGGCGGTCTCCACGACGGCTGTTTGGTCGTCGAGGATCGCGGGCTCAAGGTGCGTGACGCGCACATCGACATCTTCACCGGCCGCCCGCGCACGACCGAGCTGGTGGAGGACATGCTCCCGTCGAACCAAGGCGTTCATGTGGTGGTCGGCACGAAACGCTGCGCGCGGCTCGGCAAGACGCCGTGACCGAAGCGCGTGAACGGGGGGAGCTCTTGCTCCGCCCGATCGGGTTCGCGCGCACGCCGCACGCGGAGAAGGCCGACGCGCCAAGGCAACCCGCCGCTGCGCTCGGGATCGAGGGCACCCTCGAGATCCTCGCCGAGTACCGCGACGGGCTCCGCGATCTCGCGGGCTTCGATCGCCTCATCGTCGTCTTCGGGTTCGACCGCGCGCCGAGGACACGGAGCCTGACCGTGCAGCCACCACGCA
>JAAFHV010000163.1:0-10240 GCA_013297655.1 Myxococcales bacterium
CACTCGCGGGCCAGATGGACCACCCGAGCTTCCCGGTCCACCTCTCCGAGATGGGCGCCAAGATGACGTTTTTGGACCTCTTCGAGGGCCAATCGGTGCATATCGACGCCGGCAACGGGGACGAGGTGTCCGTCACCACCGCGCGCGGAAATCACCCGAACGGGGTGTGGGCGTTTCGCATCGAGCACAAGGGCGCGAGCGTGATGTACGCGACCGATACGGAGCACTACGCGATCGTCGATCCGAAGCTGCTCCGCCTCGCGAAGGGCTGCGACGTGCTCATTTACGACGCGCAGTACACCCCCGAGGAATACGCCGGCACCGCCGGTCGAGGTGGCCCGAAGGTGGGCTGGGGCCACAGCACGTTCGCCGCCGCGGCCGATCTCGCCAAAGCGGCGGGGGTGCAGAAGCTCATGCTGTTTCACCACGATCCCATGCAGAGCGACGCCCAAGTACGCGACAAGGAGCGCCGCGCGAGGGAGATTTTCCCCGAGTCGCACGCGGCCTACGAAGGCCTCACCCTCGAGATTTGACCATGCGGCTCGGCTTGGTTTACCTGCCTCCGCCCGCCGTCTCCGCGCGGACGGTGGCCTATGCCGAATCGCTCGTCGAGGGGCTCTCGGTGCGCATGCTGGTCGGCGAAGGGGCCCTCCCGCACCTCACGCTGCTCCACCTGGAGACCGAAGCGACTCCCCACGATCTCTTCGCCGCCGCGAAGAGCGCGCTCCCCGCGACGTGCTCGTTCGACGTGAGCGCGCTCGGGCTCCTTCGTTACGATACGCCGTACAACGCCGAGCCTGCGGGCCCCGGCACGATGGCGTGGCTGATGGTGCCGTGCGCTCCGGCTCTCCGCGCCGCCGAGCGGGCCGCGGTCGCGCTCCCCGCGTTTCGGGATATCCCCATCACGACCGGCAACGGCGACGCGTTCCAGCCTCACCTCACGATCGCGATGTGGGACGATCACCGCGCCCCCGCCTCGTTTGCGCCGCCCGGGGACTTGATTCCGATCTCGGGCATCGTGGGCACTCTCGCGCTCGGCGTGATTGGCAAAAACGGCACCTACGAGCGTACGCTTTTTTCCGTGTGAGGGCGTCGCGGCTTTTTGCCGGGCGGCCCGTCGTCGGCAAACGACGCGCTCACCATCTCGACGAACCTTCGTAGCTTCGCGGGATAAAACCGGGCCTCGGGATACGCGATCCAGACCGGGAGCGGCTGGGATTGCCACTTGGGGACCACGTGCAAGAGCCGCCCCTCGGCGATGTCGTCGCGCACGATCCACTCCGAGACGATCGCGAGCCCGAGCCCCTCGAGGGCCGCGTTCCGCAGCGCAAAGAGGCTGTCGGTCACGAAGCGCGGGCGGATGCGGATCGTCGCCGAAGCGCGATCGCTCTCGAGGCGCACGCTGTTCCGGTAAAAGGTTCCGATCGAGAGCCACGGCAACGCCGCGAGCTGCGCCGGCTTCGTCATCGACGCGAGGCCTGGAATCGAAGGGGACGCGACCACGACCCGCTTCACGTCGAAGAGCTTTCGCGCGACGAGCGAGTCTCCCGCGAGCTTGCCGACCCGAATCGCGCAGTCGATTCCGTCCTCCACGAAGCGCGGCGCGCCGTCGTGCAGGGTCCACTCCACCGTCATCTTCGGGTAGCGGCGGAGGTAATCGGTGACCGGCCGCACGAGCTGCTCCTGCCCGAAGGCGTGCGGGGCGACGACACGAAGGGTGCCTTCGGGGAGCTCGTCGTCGCCGCGGAGGGTGGCCTCGAAGCCGGCCCAGTCGGCGAGCATCTCGCGCGCCCGCGACACGTAGCGCTCCCCCGCCTCGGTGAGCTGAATCGCGTGGGTGGTGCGGGTGAGGAGGCGAACCCCGAGCGAAGACTCGAGCGCCGCGAGGCGACGGCTTATCGTGGGCTGGGTGGTCCCGAGCTGGGCCGCGGCGGCCGAGAGGCTGCCCGCCTCCACGATGCGGACGAACGTCTCCATCCACGCAAGTCGATCGCTCGTCATACGCGCAACGTATAACCGTTGTGAGCTTCATGCGTCTACCGAGGAGGCGGGCGGGAGAGCAATGTGGAGACCATGACGACCACGGCTCCCTCGTCGCTCTCCCCTGCGCTCCTCGGGCTCCTCGCGTCCGGCGCGGGCCTCTCCGCCGCGAGCCTCTATTACAACCAGCCGATCCTCGGGCAGATCGCGCACGATCTGGGGGCCAGCGTGGAGGCGGTCGGCGCGATCCCGATGCTCACCCAGCTCGGTTACGCGGCGGGAATCCTGCTCTTTTCCCCCCTCGGGGATCGCTTCGACAAGCGCCGGATCGTTCTCGTGAAAGGCACCGTGCTCGCGCTCACCCTCGTCCTCGCCGGGCTCGCTCCGAGCATCTTCGCGCTCGCCGCCGCGAGCCTCGTCATCGGCCTCACGGCGACGCTCGCGCAAGACTTCGTGCCGGTCGCGGCCTCCCTCGCCCCGGAAGCGTCGCGCGGAAAGACGGTCGGCGTGGTGATGACGGGCCTCCTCCTCGGCATCCTCGGATCGCGCCTCGCGAGCGGCGTCGTGGGTGACCACTTCGGGTGGCGCGTCGTCTACTTCGGCGCGGCGGGCTCGATAGCGCTCCTCACGGCGGCCTCCGCCGCGCGACTTCCGTCACTCTCGGCGACGTCGAGCGCTTCGTACGGCGCGCTCCTTCGCTCCCTTGGCACCCTCGCGCGGGAGCACGCGCCGCTGCGCCGAGCGGCGCTCGGGCAGGCGCTCCTCAGCATGGCGTTCAGCGCGTTTTGGTCCACCCTCGCCCTCGCGCTCGCGAAGCCGCCGTACGAGATGGGGAGCACCGTCGCGGGCGCGTTCGGGATCGCAGGGGCTGCCGGCGCGCTCGCTGCTCCTTTTGCCGGCGCGCTCGCCGACAAACGCGGCCCGGAGCGGGTGATTCGCGGAGGGGCCGCCCTCGTCGTCGCCTCGTTCGTCGCGATGGCGGTCGCCCCCGGCTCGCTCGTGGTGCTCGTCGTCGCCACAGTCACGTTCGACCTCGGCGTACACGCCTGCCTGATTGCCCACCAGAGCATCGTGTACGGCCTCGCCCCGGCGGCGCGCAGTCGCTTGAATGCCATTCTCGTGAGCTCGATGTTCTTCGGTATGTCGACCGGCGCTGCGCTCGCGAGCCGCGTTCTTGCCAAATGGGGATTTACGGGAGTCGCGGTCCTGGGCGCCACCGCCGCCGCGCTCGCGCTCGTGGTTCGCCTCGTCCCGAGCCGCGCTGCGACGGCCGCGGTCGCGGACACGTTGCTCACCGATTCGCGCTAAACGGAAATCGAGCCAGCCGCTCCGATCGCGCGTGCTCCAACGCGCCAAAGCTGTAGCGCGCCACCCGAGCCGTTCAGCCCGCGGGCGACGGGGCGGGTGTATCCAAAAGGTGCGCGAGGCGGGCGCCGGCTTCGTGCGACGTGGTCGCCGCGAGCACGAGCTCCGCCGGGCTCACCCGCTCGCCCGCGATCTCGACGAGGAGCGGCTTGCCGAGCACGTGCACGAACGTTCCGCCGCACTCTTCCACGAGCGCCATCCCGACCACGGCGCCGAGCGAACGCGCGAGCACGCTCGGCGCGAGGGCTCGCCACACTTCGCCGTTCACCTGCATCAAGATCGGCCGCACCGCGACCACGAGCCGGTAGGGGCCCTCTGCTGCGAGGCACTTCAGCGCGCCACGAGCGGTCTCTCTCCACGAGCCGCCGATCCAGAGCGAGCGATAGGCGACGTGGGCCTCCGTGGCCTCCTCGTGCATGGTCTGGCCGTGGAGGCGCGCGGTCTCGGACCAGTCGCACACGCCGAGCTCCGCGTTCACCACCTTCTCGAGCCGTGCCCACGCGGCGTCCTTGTCTGCGAGCAACGCGAGGGCCGGTCGCGTGTCCTCCTCGGTTTTCGAGCCGCCGACGGTGCTCGCGTAGCGCACACGGTCCTCCAGCGATGGATGAGTGTCGTACGGATCGGTCTTCCGTTCGCGAAGCTGCTCTGCGATCTCGTCCCGCGTCGCGAGCGCGAACGTGTCGTATCCCTCCCAGAACGCGCGCGGCCACATCTTGCGCTCGGTGAGCGGCTCGATTTCGCGCGCGACGAACGCCTCGAACGTCTCGATGTCGTGGACCATCCGCGCGAGCGATCGCACGTGCGCGTCCTCGCCGGCGAGCTCCACCGCTACCCTGTCGGCGGCGAGCTCTTGTGCGCGTGCGATGCCGAGCGAAACCCGCAGCGCGACGCTCGCGTAGCCGTGCATGACCGCCGTGAGGACGGACCGCGCGGCGTCGAGCGAGTAGTGCGTATCGCCGCCCGACTCGGAGGACAGAATTCCGACCGAACGCACGAGCACGTAGTGCGAGCGATGAACGAGCGGTCCGAGGAGCGTATCCCCCGCGCCGAAGTGCCCGAGCTCGTGGGCGATGGTGGCGACGAGCTCGGATCGATTGGACCTCCGTAAATCGAGGTATCCGAGCGCGAGGATACGCCGTCGCCCGAATCCCATGAACCCGCCACGCTCGGTCACGAACGCGTTTGCGTCCGGCATGAGGCGAATCTCGTCCGGAGGGCGTGTGCCCACTTGCTGCGCGACCGTGTCGACGAGCGCGAAGAGGTCGGGCCCGTCCTCCCGCGAGAGGGGGATACCGGCGAGCTCGGTGGGCTCCTTCGGGCCACCGAAGAACACACGCGCGGCGGTAAACAGGCTGAGGCCCGCGATGGCGATGAGCACGAGGAACGCGACGCCCGGAACGCGGTAGCGCGCGCACACCCCCATCAGCACGACCGCGGTCGCCGCGATCAGGAGCGATAAGAGGTAGTAGCCGGCGAGTAAGGAGAGGGCGAGGAGGCCGCGCGCGAAGAACCACAGCTTAAGTAAGTATCGCCGCATCGTGACGACACCGTAGCGCGAGGGTGAGGGGCTGTCGCGCCGCGCACCGCTCGCGACGAGCTACACGAGCGTTCTGCCGCGCCGAAACGAACGCGCGCCGCTTGGTTACTGGGTGGACCACCGGTTTTTTGCGGTCGCGACGGCCCCTTAGTAGCGTCACGCGATGCGTGATCGACGAAGGCCGGGGACACGTGCGTGCGCGACGAGCGCCGCCCTCGGCGCCATGTGCCTGCTTTTCCTCCCCGCAGTCGCACAGGCCGCCGAAGCGCCCGCACCACCGACGACCACTTCCCCGTCGCCCGCTCCACCACCGGCCGCGCAGCCCGCGTCGCCTGCCCCGTTCGCCTGGGGCGACTTCACGTGGATGAACGGGCAGAGCCGGCAGAAGACGTTTCCCCTCGATTTCTCGAAATACGTCACCCTCAGTCTCTATCTCGATACGTATTACGCGTACTCGCTGAACCGCCCGCGCGACAACACACTCACCGCGACCGCGAGCGTGGCGCGCCACAACGAGATTCAGATCAATCTCGCCTCGGTAGGGTTCGAGTGGAACTACAAGAACGTGATCGGCAGGCTCTCCCTCCAGTTCGGCAACATGCTGAACGTGGTGCAAGATCTGGACGGATCGACGGCTCGCGGGCGCTCCCTCACCTCGCAGAACATGCGCTACATGCGCGAGGCGACGCTCGGTTACCACTTCGACGTGCACTCGGGGCTGAACCTCGAGGCGGGCATGTTCATGTCGTACATCGGCCTCGAGAGCTACCTCCTCGCCGAGAACTGGAACTACTCACGATCGATGGCGTGCGAGGCGACGCCCTTCTATTTTCACGGCGTGCGAGCGCAGTACTTTCCCACTCCGAAGGTCAAGATCGAGCCGTGGCTCATGAACGGCTGGCAGTCGTACGGGAAGTGGAACTTTGCCCCCTCGAGCGGGCTCGCGTTTCGCTGGAACCCGAACGAAAACGTGGGTCTCATGGCCAATTTTTACGTGGGAACCGACACCCGCGGCGTCGACGACAGGGTCCGCTTCCACCACGACGACAGCGTGCTCGTGAAGTATTACGACCGGCCCGAGTCGTCGTTCATCTCCAAGCTCGCGGTCAGCATCAACAACCACGTCGGCTTCGAGAGCGGCGGCGTGGGCCAGCCTTCGCCTTCACGCGCGCACGTGCTCGCCACCAGCATCGCCCATCGAATCTCCATGATGCGCGACCACTTCTTCTTCACGATTCGCGGGGAGTACTTCTCGAACCCTTCGCGGTACCTCGCTTCGTATGCGCCGCCCGGATTCTCCCAGGTGCCGGGCGATAGCCTGCAGGCCTACGGCGGCACCGCGACGCTGGAATACATGCCGATCGATTTTCTCGGCATTCGCGCAGAGGTGGTGCACCGTCGGTCCAACGTGCCCTATTTTGCGGGCCCGGGCGGCACCACGTCGAGCGACGGATACCAAGACGGGCCGACGGACGGGTTTACGATCGATACGCGCAAACACCAGACCCTCGCGCTCGTGTCGGCGAACTTTCGTATGTAGGCCGCCGCCACACGCTACGTGCTCACGGCCACAAAAACTGGATTCCGCCGGTGGGCAGGATAGACCAGGAGAAGTCTTCGTCCTTCCGCTGCGCGAAGAGCATCGCGAACGCGAGCTGGAGCCTGATTCGGTCGAACGCGGTGGCGGCGACGTAGGCCTGCGCGGTGGGGCGAGAGCACACCCTTCGCGCGCCGTCGTCGCAGGCGCCGGTGGCGAAGCCGTCCTCGCTCGAAAAGAGGTATCCCCCGCGGAGCCCGACGCGCGGTTGGAGCGCGGGCCCAGAGAGGGGCAAAATCTCGGCCTCGATACCCGCCATCGGCGCGAGCGTGACATACGCGCCGCCGCCGCCGGAGAAGCTCGAGAGGCCACCGAAGTCGAGGGCGGTGGCCGCGCGGAGGAAGCGCGACTTTCCGGCCCCGAGGCGAAAGCTCGCGCCGGCCTCGATCACCGGGCCGATGCTCACGTGCACGATCGCGGAGGCTGGCACATAGGTGAGAGTGCCGAGGAGCGCGCGGCCGAGGGCGCTCACCGCGGTGCCCATCTCCGGCTGCGAGCTCGCGAACGAATCCATGACCTCGCGGAGGTTCTCGTGGATTTCGCGCTCGGCGCGGGCGGCGTCGACCCTCCCGAGGCCCAGATCGCGGAACACGAACCCATAACCTACGAGGAGGCGCACCACGTACGACAGCTCCGATTCGCTCGCGCTCTTGCGATTGAACTTGGCCGGCACGATAGGCACGTAGGGCACCTTGGGCGGCTCCGCGCCGCGCATCGCCCGCTCGCACGCGTGGCTCTCTCCGAAGTCGTGGGAGCCCATCTCGCGCGCGCTCGCGCAAGTGTCGTAGAGACGGGCGATCGAGGTCTGGAGGCCGGCGCGGAGCTCCGGCGCGACGTTGCGGCAGGTGTCGCCGGGGCTGCCTTGTGCGTCGAGCACCGCGCGGATGCACCGATAGGGCTCGAGGTTCGTGTTGGCGACGTCCTCGTAGTGGCCGAGCTTCGGAGAGTCGCCCCGCACGCGACTCACGTGCGCCGCGAGCCGCTCGTCCATGAAGTTTCGCGCCGCGCGCATACCGAGGTAAAAATCGATCTCTCGAAAGCGCTTGTCGAAGAATCCAAAAAACGACGCGAGCGATTGGCTCACCGGGGGCACGTCCGTCGCCGCGATCGCGAGCCGCTCGCGCAGCTCGGGTGTCGCCTCGAGCACGCTCAAGAGCTCCTTCGTGCGCGCCGACTCGACGAACATCTCCATGTAGTGCATCCCGAGGGAGGCGGCGCTCTTCATGCGCTCCGCTTCGGTCTTCTCCGGGGGGCGCGAGAAGCTCGTGAGCTCCGGATCGACATAGACCACGATCGCGTCGTCCGAAGGGAGCTTGTTTTGCCGCTTCAGCGGCGAGGCGAACGCGGCGCGTGTGCCCCCCGGGAGGAGCCCGTCTCCCGCGAGGCGCGACGCGAGCCCGAGCGGCTGATTGTCGAATACGCCACCATCGACGAACGGCGTACGGGAGGCAGTTCCGGGTAAACAAGGCGCGTTCGGCGCGCGAGGGTTCGTGAGGCAGTTGGGCAGCGTGACAGGCTGGAAAGCGAAGGGAAACGCGCTCGATGCATAGAGCAAATCGCGGAGCGTCTCTGTCGGTCGTGGGTTGTCCTCGAAGGGCAGGAGCACCTGCGGGAACCCATAGGTCGGATCGACGTAGTTCTCCAGAATGGGAGTCTTCCCATTACCCTTTCCGCGGAGGCGCACCACGAAACGCTCTTCGGCGCGTGGCAAATCGAGCTGGCTCCGGCTCCCGAGGGCGTCGCGTTTGGGCGAGAGGCGCGTGGTCGTCACTCCGAGCACCACGTCGCACGACTCCGGGAATCCCTGCCCCACGCGCGCGAGGATGCGGTCCGAGACCTTGTTCATCGTGTTTCGCGAAAAGAGCGAAATGGGCGATTTTTGCTTCGGATCGAAGAGCCCGGGGAAGCCGATGTCGGTCCACGTGGTGTAAAAGAGGCTCGTCTTCGGATCGGTGCTCTTCGCGTCGCAGGCGGAGAGCAGCGTGAGCAACCCGTTGATGCTCCCCGCCGACGCGCCGGTGGCGATACGAACGTCGAACACGTCCGGGCTGAGCTTCATCGACTCGACGAGGTAATAGAGGAAGCCCGCTTCGTACGAGCCGAGTGACACGCCGCCGGAGACCACGAACGTGATCGGAATGGGCCGCGAGCGCGGCGCGGTCTTCCGGCCGTCATCCGACGGAGGCTTCGGCGCGATATCCGCGGTGGGCCCTGCGCCGCTCGGTGAGGGGGGCGCGCTCGTCGCGGGGCTTGCGCTCGAAGCGGTGGCCGCGCTCGTCGTCCGAGGCGCCCCGCTCGTGCTCGGTGACGGTGCGCCTCCGTCGCGCGCGGGCTCGTCGGCTCCTGCGCTACGGAAAATTCCGGGCAATACGAGCGCCGCGCCGATAACTGCTGCCGCTGCCGCGTGCTTCTTCACGACCCAGCTTTAGCAAAGCTCGCGCGCGACGGGTGACTTGGATCACGAGGCGCAGACGCGCAACGATCGAACACCGAGGTGGCGCCGGCGGTGGACCGACGCGCTCAGGTCGCGGCGGCGGGGTCCATCCAGAAGACCTCCCAGTGGTGGTCGTCGAGATCGTAGAAGCTATGGCCGTACATGAAGCCGTGGTCCTGCGGTGGCATCGCCGGCTTCGCTCCGTTCTCGAGCGCGGTCTTCACGAGGGCGTCTACCTCTTCGCGGCTGTCGCACGAGAGCGCGACGAGCATCTCTGTCACCTTCGACGCGTCGGCGAGCTCGCGCTTGGTGAAGGTCTGGAAGAACGGCTTCTGGAGGAGCATGACGTAGCCCTGATCGCTCAGCACCATGCTCGCGCCGTTGTCGTCGCTGAACTTCGGATTGAACGCGAAGCCGAGCTTCTCGAAGAAGGCCCTCGAGGCCTTCAGGTTCTGGACGGGCATGTTCACGAAGATTTTACGGGAGACGGCCATGGGAATACCTCTTTATCGATCAAAGGGAGAAACAAGGGCTCGCGCTGCGATAGCCCGTTGGCTGTTGGCGCGAGCACACGATTGCCGAGAACGAGACCGGAGCCCTCAGTCGCGGCGCGGCGACGAGAGCGGGAGCAGCGCGCGCACGCGGGCATCGCGGAGCCAGAGCCCGCCCCAGAGCATGACTCCGAAGTAGATCGGGAAGAGCGTGTGGCTGAAGAGGGGGTTGCCCATGCGCACGTGGGTGCACACGGCGCCGCCGAGGTAACCGGTATAAAGGATGGTGCCGAGCACGGCGGTGCGCGGAACGACCGAGAGCACCCAGCAGACCATCATGACCACGCCGAGCGGCAGGATGACCGAGGGCGAGAACCCGAGCGACACCGTGCCCTCGACGACCGGCGCGGGGCGCACGAGCTTGCCGATCGCGTCGAAGAGCAAGAACGCGAGGGGCAGCCCGCTCATCACGCGACCTCCCCAAATGGCGGCCTTGGACGGCGTGGTCGTCGTGGCGGTGGAGGGGGTCGCTTCGGAGGTGGGCGTCGTGTCGGCGGTGGTGGTGAGCATGGAGATCTTCTCTCGTGGTGTGCGGTTCTGAATCTTTGACCGCGGGGGCGATCGAAACTCATCGGTCGCGACGAAAGAAAAATCGGAGAGCCTCGTAACTGTTGAAATATACGAGGTAATTTGCTCAAGAAGGCGGCAGGGTCATCGGCAAATCGAAGCGCGGAAACAAGGTCTCGGTGTCGAGGAACGAGGTCCAGCCCGCGATGCGATCGCCGGCGAGCTCGAGGGTCACGATCGCCCACGCACGATGTCCACCGGCGGGGTCG
>JAAFHV010000163.1:10250-22167 GCA_013297655.1 Myxococcales bacterium
CCGACACCGGCAAGAGCCGCGAGCCTCGGCACCCCGACCCTCGGCCCGCGAGCCACGCGCGGATCGTCGCAGGCCCCTGGAGCCAGAAGGCGACCGGCGGCATGTTCAGCGTCGCGTCGTCGCGGAGGAGGGAGGTCAACGTGTCCACGTCGTAGGCGTGGAAGGCCTCCACGTAGCGCGCGAGCATGTGCTCCTTCTCCTCCGAGAGCGGCTCGTAGGTGGGCACGCGTTTCTCAGCGAGGGTCGCGCGCGCACGTTGGAGCGCGCTGTTTACCCCAGCGACCGACGTATCGAGCGACTCCGCGACCTCGTTCGCGGACCATCCGAGCACCTCGGTCAGCAGCAACGCCGCGCGCTGCTTCGCGGGCAAGTGTTGGAGCGCGGCGACGAATGCGAGGCGAATGCTCTCTTGGAGGAGGAGCTTGCTCGCCGGGCTCTCGTCCTCCGGGATCGCGTTGCTGCTCGGGATCGGCTCGAGCCAGTGCGTGCGCGGCTTCATGACGAGCTCGTCGTCCACCGTGCCGGCGGGGCCTTCTTCGAGAGGGCGCGCGCGGCGGGTGCGCGCCGAGAGCGCGTCGAGGCACACGTTGGTCGCGATTTTATAGAGCCACGTGCGCACCGACGCGCGCCCGTCGAAGCCGTCGTAGGCTTTCCACGCGCGCACCATCGCCTCCTGAACGGCGTCGTCGGCGTCCATCACCGAGCCGAGCATGCGGTAACAGTGGCCGGTGAGGGCAGGGCGGTGGGCCTCGAGCTGGGCAAAACCGTGGGTCATCGGCGCGGGAGAGTAGCACCGCACGCGCGGCCGAACCTCACGACCCTCTTGGGTTCGCGCGCGCTCTCGCAGGGTAAAATAGCGCGCGCGGCCGCTCAGGCCTCGCGTTCGAGGAGGCCCACCACGCTCGTCGACTCGTCGAACGCGACGAGCCCTCCTGCGTTATGGACGAGGCCCCACGTGGGAGACTTGCTTTGCCGCTCTCCCGCGCGGCCCTCGAGCTGGAGGCGAATCTCGTGGGTCATCGCGAGGCCCGAAGCGGCGAGGGGATGCCCCTTCGACTCGAGACCTCCGGAGGTGTTCACCGGGATGCTCCCTCCGAGCGACGTCGCGCCGGACGCGGTGAAGGGGCCACCTTCGCCTTCGTTGCATATCCCGATGTCTTCGATCGCCGCGATCTCGGCGAACGCGGTCGCGTCGTGCACCTCGGCGAGCGACAGGGCAGAGGGCGCGATACCCGCTTTGGCGAATGCCCTCTTCGCGGCCACCTTGGTGACTGAGTCCTCGTTGTGGCTCGTGCGCGCGCCGTTCGCGGCGGAGAGCGCCGCGATCCTCACGCGAGGTCTATTTTTCCCGAGCGAATCGAGCGCCTCTTTGGTGCCGACGAGCACCGCCGAAGCCCCGTCGCTCATGGGAGCGCACATCGCGCGGGTGAACGGGTGCACGACCGCTTTGTCGGCGAGCACGGCCTCGACGCTGATCGCCTCGCGGTACTGCGCGTTCGGGTTCATCACGCCGTGAGCGTGGTTCTTGGAGGCGACGTGGGCGAGGTGCTCCTTCGTCGTCCCGTAGCGCTTCATGTGCCACGACGCGGAGAGCGCGACCGCGTCCAAAATGGTGATTCGCGCCGGGTGGGGAGCGTAGGTGGTGCCACACTCGGCTGCCGACGCGGCATAGAGCGCTTGCCACTCTTCGGGACGCAAGAGGTCCATCCCCGCCTCGAAGAGCTCTTTCATCTTATGGGGCGCCTCGGGGATGAACACCTTCTCCACCCCGAGCGCCAACGCGATGTCGCACTCCCCGGAGGCCACTTGTGCGCGGGCCTGGGCGAGGGCGAGAGCTCCCGTCGCGCAGCCAGCCTCGACGTTCACGATCGGGGCGTTTTTAGGGTATTTCCCCTCACGGAGCAGCGGCAGGAGCAGCACCTGTCCGCGCAGGTTCGACTGCCCGAAGAGGTGGAGCGCGCAGCAGCCGAACGCGGTCGCTTCGATGCGCGCGGGGTCGAGCCCGCTGTCCTCGAGCACGGCGAGGTAGGCCTCGCGCACGAGGTCGAAGTGGGATTTTTCCGGCCACCGCTTGAAGGGGGTGACCGTGCTTCCAAGGACGTAGACGTCGCGCATGGCGAGCCACGTTACCGCGCCCATCGACGACCGCGTGCGTCGAAGGTGGCGACCGGACCGAAGTCTTCGGGCGTACCGAGCGGCCTTCCGTCCGCGTTTCGGGGAGGGTACCCTCGTGGGCATGACCCAGGCGCTCCCGAAGACCGGCTACCTCGAGCTCGAGCACACCCCCGTGACGCGTGAGCTCCACGGCGAAGCGCTCCCCGTGAGCGGCGAGATCCCGAAAGACCTCGCTGGCCTCTACGTGCGCAACTCACCGAACCCGCAGTTTTCGCCGATGGGCAAGTACCACTGGTTCGACGGCGACGGCATGATCCACGGCCTTCGGTTGGGCGACGGCAAAGCCACCTACATGAACCGCTGGGTCGAGACACGCGGGTTCGCCGCCGAGCGCGAGGCCAAAAAGGCGCTCTACACGGGCATCCTCGAGCCCGTGCGCGCCGAGGCGATGGGCCTCCCCGGTGGACCCATCAAAGACACCGCGAACACCGACCTCGTGTTCCACCAGGGCCGCCTTTATGCCCTTTGGTGGCTCTCCGGCACTCCCTACGAGATCTCCACGAAAGACCTCTCTACGATTGGCCGTCAGAAGTTCGGCGGAAAGCTCACCGGCGGGTTCTCCGCCCACCCGAAGGTCGATCCGCGCACCGGCGAGCTCGTGTTCTTCGACCACTCGATGATCCGGACTCCCCATTTGCGCTACGGCGTCGTATCCAAAGAAGGGGAGCTCGTTCGTTACGAGGCGATCGACATCCCCGAGCCGCACATCCTCCACGACATGGCGCTCACGGAGAAGTACAGCATTCTCCTCGACTTTCCGATGGGGTGGGACAAGGCGCGCCTCGCGCAGGGCAAAATGCGCATCGGCTTCGATCGCGGAATGCCGAGTCGCTTCGGCATCCTCCCCCGCCTCGGCCACGCCGCCGACGTGCGCTGGTTCGAGGCCGAGCCCTGTTACATGTATCATACCATCAACGCCTACGAAGAGGGCAGCGAGGTGGTGCTCATCGGCTGCCGAGTGAAAGACCCGATCCCGGAGAAACAAGACACGTCGGGCGACGTCGCTCGTCTCGACTCGATCGAGCTCGTGCCGCATCTTTACGAGTGGCGCTTCGACCTCGAGACGGGGAAGACGAAGGAGCGCAAGCTCGACGACATGGTGACCGAGTTTCCGCGCATCAACGACGCGATCCAGGGCACAAAAGCGCGCTACAGCTACAACCCACGCGTCGCGAAGGGGAGCGCGCTCAAGTTCGACGCGCTCGTGAAGTACGATTTGACGAACCTCGCGAAGACCGCGTGGGAGCCGCCGAAAGACACGTACGTAGGCGAGCCCTCGTTCGCCCCCCGCGCTGGCGCGAAGGACGAGGACGACGGCTATCTCGTGAGCTTCGGCACCAGCGCCCGCGACGACGCCTCGTATGCCTATGTCCTCGACGCCAAGACGATGACGGAGGTCGCCCGCCTAGCCCTCCCGCACCGAATCCCCCTAGGCTTCCACTCCTACTTCTGCCCCGATAATTGACGGTAGCGCGCCGGGCTCATGCGTTTCGCCACCGCGTGCATTCATATCGGTGGCGAAGCATCCACGCGCGGAGGTCTACGTTCACCGCGTGAAGGGGCGCTCATCTCGCCTCGCGAGGCCCCGGCCTAGCGGTTGAATTCGTTTGCCTACACGCGTTCGGCTCCCGTCGCACGTTCGGGTTCTCTCCTCTAAGGGTATCAACGAAACCGGGGGATGCCTCATCGCCGCGAAGTGACGAGTTTCTCGTTCTCTTTCTCCTCTCCTTCTCTCTCTCTCTCTCTCTCTCTCTCTCTCTCCTCTGCGTCTTAGTCCGTGACGAGACGACCAAGAGGGCCGGGTTGGCACGGGGGCGGTTTTGGGATTGGGGGGTGGGGGGGTCCTGTGTCTGAGGCGTGAGCTGGTGTTCGGGCTGGAAACAAAGTTTGAGTCTTGGCTGGACATCGAAGAACCCGTCAGCCGCCGAGTCCGGGGGGGACCCACCCCCCAATCCCAAAACCGTCCCCGTGCCGGCCCGGCAGCCCTGTCCGCGGTTCTCTTCCAGGTCCCGCGGTCCCGAGCCCCTTCCAAGCTGTTCAAGCCCAACCGAACCCCAGCCCGTGTGCGCGCCGCGCACAAAAACCCCAGCCGTGTGCGCGCCGCGCACCAAATCCCAGCCCCCGCGGGCCCCTCCGCGCCGCCAACCGCCGGCCATGTGTTTCGCCGGACGCGTGTATTCTGCAATGCCTATCCGAGAAGGTGCTCGCCGAGGAACGCGAGCGTCTCTTTCATGAGCGGCTCGAAGCCACCGCCCTCGGCGTAGACCTCGTGGTGCGACAACCCGGGCAGAGGGTGGAGCTTTTTTGCGCCGCGCGCTTTGGCGTAGAGGCTCACCATTTCGCTCTTGGTGATGAGGGCGTCGTTCTCGGGGTACACGAAGAGGGAAGCGGCGCGGCTCTTGGGGAGGTCGTCCTCCGGTGCGAACTCGAAGAGATCGGCGAGCGACTCGAAGGTAATCTCGAGTCGCCAGGTGGGATATTTGGGATTCTCGGCGACGAGGAGCGCGCACGTCTCCGGGTCGGACGAGAGCAGCTTGGGCACGGCCACGTAGCGCACCTCGCCGGTGCTCGCGTACACGCGTCGCGCCTCGAGCACCTTCGCCTCGAACTTCGCAAAATCCGGAAACGCAGACCACACGCGGCGCAAATCCCCGGGGCCCGCGACCGCGACGAGGGCCTTCACGCGCATGTCGCGTCCCGCGACGCCGACCGCGACGCTTGCGCCGAGGCTTATCCCGAAGACACCGAGCCTCGTCGCGTCGACCTCCGGCACCGTCTCCAGGAATCCGAGGCCGGCGCGAACGTCTTCGACCTGCGCCGAAGGCACGAGACGGCACCGCGGCTCGCCGCCGCTCTCGCCGAAGAACCGGTAGTCGAGGTTCAGCGTGGCGTAGCCTGCCGCGTTGAGCGCCTCGGCGTTCTTCGGCAGCCACACCTCTTTCACGAGGGAAAAACCCTGGCAACAGACGACGGCGGGCACCTTCGCGGTGGGGCTCGCGCCCGCGGGCAGGCGAAGCACGGCGGCGAGGCGGACCCCACCCGAAAACACGGACACGGCGCGAGTCTCGGACGGCATGGGCGGCGAGGCTACACCGGAACGGCGGGGCCGCACGCGCGGGTCCGAGCGAGGACGGAGATGGGATCGTTTTTTCCGCCGCGGCGACGGCACCTCGACTTATAAACGCAGGGCCGGAATGAAGATCGCCATCATGCGCCACGGCCCTGCGGAAGACTTCTCCGCTTCGGGCCGCGATTTCGACCGCGCCCTCACTCCGAAGGGCCGCGATCGTGTGCGAGACGTCGCGAAGGCGCTGCTCGCGGCGGGGGAGGCTCCCCTCGAGATCGTGACGAGCCCGCTCGTTCGTGCGCGCGAGACGGCGGCCTCCGTGCTCGAGGTGATCGGCGAGCGCGACGTGGAAATCGCGCGTCTGCTCGAGCCCGGTCGCGACGTCCTCGGCCTCGTGACCACCCTCTTCGCCGAGGGCCGCGACAACGTACTCCTCGTCGGCCACGAGCCAGACTTGTCCGATCTGGTCTCGGTGCTGGTCGGCTTCGCGCCGCCGCAAGGCATGCTCAAGGCGATGGTCGTCTCCGTCAGCCTCGCACCCGATCCCTCGGAGGGCCGCGGCTTCGCGTCGTCCTCGCGGTTCGTCCTCGATCCGAAGACCCTCGTCCTCACGCGCTGAGCCCTTCCGCCACGCTCTCGCCCTTTGGCTCCGCAGCTCGCACCCGCCGCACCCGCAGCTCGCTCTCCCCGCCACGCGCGCTCGCTCCCGCCTGTCGACCCCGCTGGCGACAGCCCATGGACCGCGCGTCAAGCCCGTTCTAAAATAGCGCAAAAATTTCGCGGCGGCCTCTGGAAGGAGCCAGTTGGGGGCGACAGGCCTCGGGTATAACCTACTGATATCATAGTAAAAAAGGCCGTTCCTTGACAGGCCCCCCCCCACCCTTTACGCCGAGGGGGAGGAGACCTCGCTCCCATGGGCGCTCGGCAGTCGGCGGCACAAAAAATTCTCCCCGGGCCGCGGCTCGCGAGGACGAATCACGCCCTGCTCGCGGCGGGCCCGATCGGCACGGCGGCCATCCGGATCCCGGATCGCATGAGCGCGCAGCTCTCGCTCGTGTTCCCCACGCCGTCGCCCCGGCTCTTCGTCCACGAGGGCGCGCGCCAAGCCCTCGAGCGCCGGCTCCGTCTCGCCTTCGACGGCCCGGTCAGCCTCTCCATCACGGACAACCGGCACAGCATCGTCTCCCACTCGACCGAGCGCGGGATGCTGCTCGTCCGCATCCACCACATGTTCTTGGACGCGCCGGGCCATGTGCTCGACGCCCTCGTCCACTACATGTTCCGCCAAGATCGCGCCGCGAGCCTGCGGGTCAGCGCGTACATCGACGCGCAGAACGACCGCCTCGCGCGCCGGCGTGCACGCTCGATCCCGCTCACCGCGAAGGGCAAATGCCACGATCTGCTCGCGATCTTCCGCGAGATCAACGAGCGCTACTTCGACAACGGCTGCAACGTGCTCGTCACCTGGGGCTCCCGCTCGCGCGCCAAAAAAGACGTGCCGCGGAAGAGCATCAAGCTCGGAAGCTACAGCGATCTCGACCGCCTCATCCGCATCCACCCGGTGCTCGATCGGCTCTGGGTTCCCCGCTACTTCGTGGCGTGGGTGCTCTACCACGAGATGCTCCACCACATGATGCCCGCGCGGCGCCTCAACGGCCGGCGCGAGCTGCACCCCGTCGACTTCCGCGAACGTGAGCGCTTGTTCCGTGCCCACGATCGCGCTGTCGCCTGGGAAAAGCGCATGATCCGCCGGCTGCTGCGCGTGGCCTGAAGGCCTGCGGTCACCCGGCGGTCGGCGCGCATTGCTTGGGTCTGTTGGGGGCGATCGCGGGAATGCCCGCCTCGGCCGGTGGCTTCTGGCCGTGCTATGTCGAGTGCGCCCGCAGCCATGCTCTCCCTTCGTTCCCTCATCGTCGGCGCCTCGCTCGTCGCGGCTGGCCTCGTCTCTACGACGGGTTGCCACGGAAAACCTGCGGCTCCTCCCGTAGGCGCGAACCACCGCGAGACCCCGGCGCCCAAGCTGGCGGGGCTCCCGCTCCGGGCACCGAAGGTGAAAGCGAGCCTCATCGCGACCATCGGCGAGCGCGCGGTGGGGCCCTACCTCGCGCGGCGCGAGAGCTCGATGATGGCCGCGTTTTTGGCCTTCGGCGATGATGGCGTGCGGCGCGTCTCGGTGATTCCGCTCAGCACCAAGGGCGAGCTCTCGTCTGGTGTGAAGCCGCTCGTGCCCACCCCGTTCGACACCGGCGATCTCGCGATCACCGCGACCCACGGACCGGACGACGGGTACGCGGTCACGTTCTCCGCGCTCACCGATCGTGGCAAGGGCCTTTGGTCGTTCGGGGTCCGCGAAGATGGAACGTTGCGCGCCCCCGCTGCCGAGATCACGCGCACCACGAACGACATCGTGTGGACCGAGATGGTGCCCACCTCGCGTGGCGCGCTCGTGCTCTGGGTCGAACAAGGCATCGACGGCGAGGGCGAGCTCTACGCCGCGTCGCTCGATCCTTCGGGGCGCCTCCGTGGGGTGCCCGTGCGTGTGCTCCGCGGCATCAACGGTTGGCAGGTGGTCGCGACCGAGACGGCGGCCCAAATCGTGATCGTGCACTCGCGAAAAGCGCCGACCGCGGAGGTAGATAAATCTCCGGATCCGCTGAAGAAACCGCCCGCCCCGCCGCCCGCGATCTCGCTCTTTACCCTCGACGCGGACGCGCGGATCGAGCGCGCCGTCGCGGTCGCGCAGTCGGCGCAGGTGCGTGGCTCGATCGAGGTCACGCGCGATCACGGGAGGTCGCACGTGGCGTGGACCGAAGCGGGCGCCGCCGAGCCCGACGTGCTCGCCGTCACGATCGACGACACCCGCGGCATCGTCGTGCCGGCGCATCGGGTCACGGACACCCGCGACGGCACCGTGATCGTGGGCATGTCGACCGGCACCGCGGGGCGCGGCACCGCGATCGCCTGGGAGCGCGACGTGCAAGAGACACGAGGCCGGCGCGTGATCCAGCTCGCGCGCCTCGGAGAGGGCGCTCCGAAGCGGGTGACACGCCTCGAGATCGCCGAGAAATCCAGCGTAGAAATCGCGACGACCGCGGAGGGCTTCGCGGTGCTCGCGTCGCTTCGCCCGTGCAGCTTCGATCCGAAAGCGGGCCCCGAGTGCGCGGCGCAGCCGTTCGTTCCGTCGGTCCTTCGCACCGATCCGGAGATGCTCCCCCTCGACGTGTCGCCGCTCGAGTTCGGCGAGGATCGCCCCGGCTCGGGCTTCGCGCTCGGGTGCTCGTCCGGGTGCGTCGCGCTCTCGGCCTCGGGGGAGAGCCCGTCGCACGTGCGCACCATCTTCGTCGCGCCGCGCGCGGCCGACTCGCCCAGCACCGCGGTCGCCGCCGCGCCCTCTCGCTCCACCGAAGCGACCCGCTTCTTGAACGTGGAGACCTTGAGCACCGGCGAGTCGCTCGCCCACTTGGCGTCGCTCCGTCTTCAAGATCGCACCTTGGTCGCGAGCCTCTCGTCGGACCTCGATCTGCCCGGAAAACAGAATCGTGCCGCGACGTTGCGCATTCGTTCGTTCGACGATCGTGGGCGCAGCATGGATGAGCCGGCGACGAAGGCGAAGGATCCCACCGTGCTCACGAACCGCGCGCTCGCGGTCGGTGGCGTCGCGATCGCGGGCGCTGGAAAACCGGAAGACGGCGGCGCGGTGGCGTGGGTCGCGCGTGAGGGCGGCGATCCGGAGGTGCACGTCACGCGGATCGACGCGCGCGGTCGTCGCACGAACGACATCGTGCTCACGAGCGCCAAAGGCGACGCGACCGACGTGGCCCTCGCGTGGGTCGGCAACGCGTGGATCGTGGGTTGGATCGACTTCCGCCACGGCAACGGCGAGGTCTACACCACCAAGGTCACCCCCGACTTGAAGCGCATCGTGCGCGAAGAGCGGATCACGAACGCGGCGGGCGACGCGAGCGGTTTGAGGCTTCTTTTTACGGGCCGCGACCGCGTGATCGCGACCTGGTCCGACGCGCGCGAGGCCACCCACGACGGCTTCGCCGACATCTACGTGTGCCCCATTCGCGCCCACGACGCGGCCAAGATCGCGGAAGAGACCCGGCTCGTGCCGAGCGTGCCGCACTCGCGCTCCCCCGAGATCGTGCCCCTCGCGGACGGCGCCGCGGTCTTCTGGATCGAACAAGCGCCCGATGGCGCCGATCCTTCCCGTGGCGGCGCGTACCGAGCGCTCGGAATGCGGGTCGACGCGCAGGGAAAACCGGTCGGCGCTCCGGTGACGGTGCCCACCGCCGGCCCCGGCCACCCGATGGCGATCGCGATCGAAGCGTTCGGCCAAGGCGTTCGCGGGGTGCTCTCCCGCGCCCACGGCGAGGGCGTTACGCTCGACGGATTCGTGGGCAATTTCGGCACGTTCACCTCGTTCTCGATCGGCTCGATCGCGACCCCGCGCACGAGCGACGTCGCGCTCCTCACCTTCCGCGAGTGGGTGTATTTCGGCGAAGATGGCGCCGCTGCCCAAGAGCGAAGGTTGCGTCGTGGGAGCGTGTCTTTCGGCCAAGAACGATGAGCGGCGCCGGCCTCGGTGAGCACCGCGAGAGAGTCATGAAAACGCGAGCGAGCCGAAGCGCGCGAGGCGCGAGGCATCGATCCGACCGCCCGGCGCGAGCCGATCGTGAAGCGAGAAGACTTGCATGAAGCTTCGTAGAGCTGCTTTTCCCGTGTCTTTCGTGTTCCTCGCGCTCGGCCTCATCGGGTGCCCTGGGCCTCGTGTTCCGGGGGCTGGCTCTGGTGGCGGGTGCGAGTCGCTCGGCGCGGGGGCGTGCAAAGGGGCCGATGGTCTCCTCGCCGCGGTGGGCTCGTTCTCGAACGTGCAGCACGAGTTTTTGCTCGATCCGACGGGCAGTTACGCCCCCGGGCGCGGCGTCACGAAGGCGGGCTCGGGCTTCAAGTTGCTCACCGAGGCGTGCGCGGTTCCGAAGGCCGCGTCGCACGACGTAGACCAAGCGACGGTCGATTATTCGTACGTTGGCCTCGCGGTCGACGACGTGGTCGTGTCCGCCGAGACGGACCTGGTGCCCTTCTTCGGCGCGGGGGCCTCGGCCGAGAACCACAAGGTGAAGCTCGTCGCGGTCGCGTTCGTTCGCGACAAAGACCCGCAGTTCTTCTCGCCGAGCACCGCGATGACCTACGACAGCGACAAGTGCGCCTGCGCGGGGGCCACCGACTTCATCGGCTCGGTGAAGGTGGGCGGGATGCTCTCCTACGAGATCGTGGTGAGGAAGGGCGAGGCGTTCGGCAAAGCGCTCGAGTTCGTGAAGGCAAAAATCCGGGCCGAGGACGCGACCGTGAAGCAGACGGTGGTCGGCGGGCTCGAGATCGAGAACCTCGAAGAGGTGATGACGAAGGGCACTCACGGAAAGCCCCTCGCCTTCAAAGTGAAGAACCCGGTCCCCATCGCGTACGCGCTTTTTCCGATCGCGGACGTGTGCCGCTTCACGCTCCCCGAGCCGGACGTGACCCCGCCGAAGCTCGATTTCGGGGTGGTGCCTTATGGCAAAGAGGCGACCAAGATGGTGCACGTCGTGAACCGCTCGTCGCTCGAGCTGCGGGCGCTGGTGCAGGGAAATACGTTCGCGGTGCCGGCCTTGGGCACGACCGAGATCCCGCTCGTGGTGAAGCCGCAGGGCGACGAAGCGGCGTGCGACACGGTGGCTCACGAGGAGACGCTCGTGTTCCAGCCGCGCGACGAAGCGCCGGTGACGCCCAAGCTCCACACCATGAAGGTGGAGGTCTCGTACCGATCGGGGGCAGGGGAGGTCGCGAAGACCACCCGCATCGACTCGGGGGAGAGCCACAAACAAGACTGGCTGCTCGCGAAGGGCGACGTGATCTGCCCCAACGCGTACGTCGCCGAGGCGTGCACCACGTCGCGCGAAGAGGGCTGCGCCGAGGCCGAGGCGCGGATCGAGGGCACCTCCGAGGGGGGCACCTGCCACTTCGTGCCGCGGGCGAAGACGAGCTTCCTCCCGACCATCCGGAGCCAGCGATGCAAGTACGAAGCGACCGCGACGTGTCGGCTCAAGTGTCCGTAATTTCGTAGGTTTCGGCGCTCGAGCGAAAAAAGCGACGCGAGGACGAAACGGTTTCGGGCGCAGCGCCGAGGGAGGGGCGCCAACGGAACCTGACCGACGAGGTCGTGTTCTTCCCCCGCCCCGGAGCTCCGGACCGGGGGGCGCCAAACAACTCGGCATCCGCCGCAGCCCGCGTTTCCGCCGAAGGTGGTACGCTTTCACGGAGTCGTCATGGGTATCGACAAGATCGGCAAGAAGGGCGGCATCGACGAGGCCTCCTCCGCGGGACAAGCGGAAGGTGCGGGCCCGGTCGAGAAGAGCTTCGCAGACGTGCACGCCGAAAAAACGGGCGCCGCGCGCGGGGCCGAGGGTGCCAGCGCTACATCTCCCCTCGAGCGCCTCCGCGCCGGCGAGATCGACGTGAACGGCTACGTGGACGCGCAGGTCGAGAAGGCTACCGCGGGGCTGAAGGGCCTCGGCGAGCAGCAGCTCGGGCAGATTCGCCTCGTGCTCCGCGAACAGATGATGACCGATCCGAGCCTCTCGGAGCTGGTGCGCAAGGCCACCGGCGAGCTCCCGCGCGTCCCCGAGGAGTGAC
>JAAFHV010000165.1 GCA_013297655.1 Myxococcales bacterium
CCAGCGCTTGGTGCTCACGTCGGCGCCCACCGAAAAAATGCCAGTCTACGGGGATCTACTCCGCGCCATGCTCACGGACCAACTTGCCTATCTCGCGGACCGCTCGCACGTGCGCGTGATCGACGAGACGAACGGGCGAGAGTCGCTCCGGATGAGCGTGCGCGCGAAGGAGCTCGCCGCGCAGGCCTGACGAACGCGAATGCCCACTCGTGAAACGCCTCCACCGCGGGAAAAAACGGCGCGGTGGAGGGGCTCGCGAAGTCGCGAGGTCGCGGGCTCTACTTCGACTTCTTCGCGGGCGCGGACTCGGCCACCTTGGCGACCGCGGCAGCCTTCTTTTGGTTCTTGTCAGCGTCGGAGCGTTTCTTCGATTTGTCTTTGTCTTTTGGTGATTTGTCGCCCATGAGCCACCGCCTTTCGAGATTGATGTACGACGAGCATCTGCCCATTGCGCGAGCAAGTCCATGCCGGCGTCCGACGCACTGTGCCTCGTCGCCTACCCGTGGCGGCGTGCCACGATGCGGCTCCGAAAATCGGCAAATGTGCCGGGAATCATAAATTCGGAGGCTGCGATTCGAAGAATCTCGCGCCGGCACCGAATCGACGTACGTTCTGGGTTCGGTGCCGGTCTTTCTTCGTCGCGAACGAGGTCGGGCCCCGCGGGTGGCACCCGCGACCCTGAAAGGCGCATTCGAGCCGCTCGCGCCGTCGCCACCTCGACCGTCCACGTTCACGAACAGGAAGCATGAAGGTCACTCGTCTCCCTCTCCGGCTCGCCGCCGATCCCCGGCGTGTCATCGCTCGTCCTTTCGTCATCGGTGGAGCTGCGCGTGCGCGCGCCGTCATCGAGCGCGTCGCGGCCCTCTCCGACGCGGAGGTGACGTCGATGCTGACGGCCTTGGTCGTCGACTACCGGCAGCGTCACCGCGACATCCGCGGCATCTTCCGCGCCAACTACGCCAAAGCGATCGCGGCAGCAGACGCCCCGCCGGACACGAACCCCGAGCGGCGCATGCTGCTCGGTGCGTACTTCACGCACGAGTACTCGCTCGAGTCGGTCGCGCTGTTCAACCCCTCCATGGTCGCTCACCCGGACCAAAACGGAGTGCCCCCCGGTCACGTGCGATTCGTGATGAGCCTCCGCGCCTGCGGCGAAGGGCACATCTCGTCGATCGAGCTCCGCACCGGGACGGTCGGCGAGGGCGACGTCGTGGCGCTCGACCCCGCGACCAAATTCGCGCTCACGGAGAGCCCCGTCGACGACGCCCTCTACGACAAAAATACGTACGTCTTGAAGCTCATCGAGATGAAGGGCCACAGCCCCGTCGCGGAGCCGATCCTCGAGCTCCTCGACGCGCAATTCACGATCAGCGATCTTTCGTTGGCGATCGAGCGATGCCGCGTGAACGGCGGCGGCACCCACTTCAAAGAAGTGGTCGACGTCATGCTGTGGCTCGCCCATTCGAACTACGAGCTCGAGTTCTCACCCGCCACCGACATCTCGGAGCGTGTGATCTTCCCCGTGAGCGAGAGCGAGAGTCGCGGGATCGAGGACGCGCGCTTCGTTCGCTTCACCTATCCCGACGGCCAGGTCGTCTATTACGCGACGTACACCGCGTACAACGGGTTCCGGGTGCTCCCGCAGCTCATCGAGACGACCGACTTTCGGCACTTCAAGATGAGCACGCTGAACGGCCGCTGCGTGCAAAACAAGGGGATGGCGCTCTTTCCACGAAAGCTCGGCGGCAAGTTCCTCATGGCGTCGCGCCTCGACGGCGAGAACATCTTCTTGCTCGCGTCCGACAACGTGCACTTCTGGAACGAGTCGAAGCTCGTCTATGCGCCGAAGTACCCGTGGGAGTTCGTTCAAGTCGGCAATTGTGGCTCTCCCATCGAGACGGAAGAAGGTTGGATCCTTCTCACTCACGGCGTGGGCCCTATGCGCCAATACTGGCTCGGCGCGCTCCTCCTCGATCTCGAGGATCCCTCGAAGGTAATTGGCGATCTCGCGGAGCCGCTCCTCGCTCCCAACACGGACGAGCGCGACGGATACGTACCCAACGTCGTTTACTCTTGCGGCGCCCTTCGCCACGGCGACCGCCTGATCCTTCCGTATGCCGTGTCCGATAGCCACTCCAGCGTCGCGACGCTCTCGATCACGGAGCTGCTCGCGAAGCTACGCCGCTCGTGAGGGCGAGCGCGAGCGTTCGCGCGCAGGCCTGCTATGCTCGAGAATATGAATCGACGCATCGTTCGCCGTGATTCGTGGCCGTCGGTGCCCGCGGCAGGCGAGCTCGACTTGGCTTCCCTCGCGAGCGTGCGCGTCTCCTCGGAGAGCGCGCTCTTTCCGATCGACAACGTCTTCGACGCCCAGCGGGGCCCCGGTGGGAGCTGCTGGGTCTCGGCTGAAGGGGGCGCGCAGATGGTGGTCGTCGCGTTCGACGAGCCGCACCAGCTCCGCTCGGTCAGCGTCGAGGTCGAAGAGCGCGGGAGCACACGCACTCAGAACGTCGAGCTTGCCACTTCGCGCGACGAGGGGCGAACCTTCGAAGCGCACTCGACAAGGGATTTCAGCTTCTCTCCTTATGGTGAGACATTTCGAGAAGAGTCGTGGATGTTGGACGACGGGCCAATCACTCACGTGCGCCTCCGAATTACCCCGATTGCTGCGCGCAGCAATGGATCGGACGGGCGCCCGCGCGCGAGCCTCACGTCGGTCGTGATGCGTTGAGTTGCTTTTGTAACGCATAGAGCGCATGCTCGCCGCCCAGGTTCGGTCGTCGGCACGTGGTAGCGTCTTGCGCACGTTTGGCGAGTGCGCTCGGCCGGAGGCAGCATTTCGCACCACGAATCGAAGACCTACACGCCGGAGCCCGTGCGTCGGATTGCCATGATTGGTAATCACGCCCCACGACACTGCGGAATTGCCACGTTTACCACCGATCTCGCGGAGGCCATTTCCTCGGAGCGGCCGGACGTCGACTGCTTCGTCGTCGCGATGAACGACCCGGGCCGGCGCCACGCCTACCCCGCGCGTGTGCGCTTCGAGATCACCGAGAGCGACGTGGCTTCGTACCGTCGCGCGGCCGATTTCTTGAACGTGAACCAAGTCGACGTCGCCTGCGTACAGCACGAGTACGGCATCTTCGGCGGTAAGGCCGGCGCGCACGCCCTCGAGCTCCTGCGCGAGCTGCGGATGCCGATCGTGACCACGCTCCATACGATCCTCGCGGAGCCGAGCGCGCAGCAAAAGATCGTGCTCGACGAGATCTTGCGGATCTCGTCGCGCGTGGTGGTGATGAGCGCTCAAGGCGGCGAGCTCCTCCGCGCCGTGCATGGCGTGCCGGAGGACAAAATCGACCATATTCCGCACGGCATTCCGCTCGTGCCTCCCGCGCATCGCAGCAAAGAGCGCCTCGGCGTCGAGGGCAAGTCGGTCATCCTCACGTTCGGTCTCCTCTCCCCCGACAAGGGGATCGAGAACGTGATCGACGCCCTCCCGCAGATCCTCGAGCGATTTCCGGACGCGGTTTACATCGTGCTCGGGGCCACTCACCCGCACGTGAAGGAGCGTCACGGCGAGACCTATCGCCTCATGCTCGAGGCGCGCGCGCACCGCCTCGGCGTCGACGGGAACGTCATGTTTCACGATCGCTTCGTGAGCCACGCGGAGCTGACCGAGTTCCTCGCCGCGGCGGACATCTACATTACGCCCTATCTCAACCCTGCGCAGATCACCTCTGGCACGCTCGCTTATGCCGTAGGCGCCGGTCGCGCGGTCATCTCGACTCCCTACCGCTACGCCAAAGAGCTCCTCGCCGACGGGCGCGGCGTCCTCGTTCCTTGGCGCGATCCCGGTGCGATCGCGACCGAGGTGGTGTCCCTCCTCTCCGACGAGCCGAGGCGAATGGCGATGTGCGCGCGCGCGTCTGCCTATGGCGAGGCGATGCGCTGGCCCGCGGTCGCGAGGTCGTACATGCAAGGATTCGAGCGTGCCCGGAGCGAGCACGCGAGCCGAATGCGCGCGTCGTTCCAGGCAAAGACCCTCGCGCGGCGACCGGCGGAGCTCCCCGCGAACGACCTCACCCACCTCGAGCACATGACGGACGGGACCGGGCTCCTCCAGCACGCCGCGTTCAACGTTCCGCGCTACGAAGACGGGTATTGCCTCGACGACAACGCGCGCGCCATGCTCCTCATGGCCCACCTCGAGGAGGGAGGGACGGAGAACGCGAAGACCGTGCGTTTGCTCGGCTCGCGCTACTTGGCATTCGTTAGGTATGCCTTCGACGTAGAACGCGGGCGATTTCGTAATTTCCTTACGTTCGACCGCCGATGGGCCGAGGACGTAGGCTCGGAAGATAGCCACGGACGCGCGGTGTGGTCGCTCGGTACGGTGGTAGGCCGAACGCAGGACGCGGGAAAACGCAGCCTCGCGGGCGACCTGCTCCTCGCCGCGCTCCCGGCGGTGGTGCATTTTACGAGCCCGCGCGCGTGGGCGTACTCTCTCCTCGGAATAGACGAGTACCTCCACGCCTTCCAAGGGGACAGCACGGTGCAAGCGTGCCGCGACACCCTCGCCTATCGATTGTTCGACCTCTATCGCGGGGCGAGCAGCGCGGACTGGCCCTGGTTCGAGGAGACCGCGACCTACTGCAACGCGCGGCTCTCGCAGGCGCTCCTCGTCAGTGGCGCGCGGATGGATAACTCCGAGATGCGGTCTGCCGGCGCGCGCTCACTAGGATGGTTGGCGCGAATCCAACGATCGCCGGAAGGGTACTTCTCGCCGGTGGGCTCCAATGGCTTCTACTCGAAAGGTGGCGCCATGGCCGCGTTCGACCAGCAGCCGGTAGAGGCGTGCGCGATGGTGTCGGCCTGCCTCGAGGCCGAGCGCATCACCGGCGAAGGTCACTGGCGCACCCACGCTTACCGCGCGTTGCGCTGGTTCTTCGGTCAAAATACCCTTCAAGAGGCGCTCCACGACCCGAGCACCGGCGGCTGCCGCGACGGGATCCACGCCGACCGCCTGAACCAGAACCAAGGCGCCGAGTCGACGCTCTCGTTCTTGATGGCGCTCGTCGAAATGGGCGCGGCCGACCGCGTCGAGCTCGCGAAGACGTACTCCGACCGTCCGCCCGCGCAAGGGGCGGTATCGTGAAGAACGGGCTTCCGCTCCTTCGTCACCCCACGAATCCTATCCTCACGGCAGCAGACTGGCCATATCCCGCGCACAGCGTGTTCAATCCCGGGGCGACCCGGCTCGCGGACGGAACGACGCTCCTTCTCTGCCGGGTGGAGGATCATCGCGGACACTCGCACCTTTGTGTAGCGCGCTCGAAGGACGGAATCGGAGACTGGGTGATCGACCGCGAGCCCACGCTGCTCGCCGACCCGTCGAACTACCCGGAGGAGCGCTGGGGCATCGAGGATCCGCGGATTACGTTCGTCGCAGAGCTCGGGAAGTACATCGTCGCTTATACCGCCTTCGGTGAAATGGGGCCCGGGGTCGCGCTCGCTTCGACGACCGACTTTCGCGGGTTCGAGCGCCTCGGCCTCGTGCTGACGCCGCACGACAAGGACGCGGCCGTCCTCCCCCGCCGCATCGACGGGCGCTTCGCCCTCGTGCATCGGCCCGTTCGCGCGGATGGCTCCGATATTTGGATGTCGTTCTCGGACGATTTGCGCACGTGGGACGGGGCGACGCGGGTTTTGGCCGCACGCGAGGTTGGATATTGGGACTCGGCAAAGATAGGTCTCTCACCGCCGCTCGTGCAGACTCCGCGCGGGTGGCTCATGCTCTATCACGGCGTGCGCGAGACCTGCTCCGGTAGCCTCTACCGTGTCGGGGCCGCCCTCCTCGAGCTCGAGCGTCCATGGATTACGATCGCGCGTGGGGAGCCTTGGCTCTTCGGGCCCGACGCCGATTACGAGCGTGTCGGCGACGTGCCGAACGTCACGTTTCCTTGTGGGTTCACCGTCGGCGACGATGGCGATACGATCCATGTCTATTATGGCGCGGCGGACACGTCGATCGCGCTCGCCACCGGCAGCGTGAGTGGCATTCTCGACTGGCTCGATCGGAGCGCGCCCCCCAGGTAAACGAGCGACGCACGACGCGCGTTCAGCTCCCGTTCGCCTCGCGCTCGATCGCCATGCGAGCTTGCCCCGAAACCTCGCGCGCGCCTGCTCGAGTCGTCGCGTGCGCCTTCTGTTGCGCCTGGACGAAGCGGAGGAGCGCCAGCAGTGGCGGGGGCTCCGCCGCCGTGTCCGTCGAGTAGGTCGCCACCACGACTGCGCCGGCGCCGGTCACGAGGCGATACTTGCGTGTCGTCCCGTCCGGGATCGTCGACGAAGCGTAACGAGCATCGAGCGAGGCGAGCCTCGCGGAGGCGATCGACCGCCGCAGCTCCGCCCGTGCGTCGTCGGTGAGCGTGTATTCTGCAATATACCAGCGAGTGACGCCGATCTGCGGCTCTCCGCGCTTCGTGAGGCCGCGGCAGATCTCGGCGATGTCGGCGCCCGCGTCCGCGCAGAACACGCGGGTGGGCACCATCTCGTCTCTCACGAAGAGGTCGCGGACCTTGCCGCCGTCGTCGACGGTGAGCACCTGGGTGCCGCCGAGCTCGAAATGGAAGTCCGTCACGTGGAGCGTGAAGGGACCGACGCCGTCCCACGGAGGCGGGCGCGGCGAGACAACGGCAGGTCGTGACGCGCTCACGGCGGCCGACGGCGCCACCGACGAAGCGGGCGTCGCCGAAGAAGCGGGAACGCCGTGACCGATGGTGTTGCCGGGGGCGGGTGATGCGCAGCCCGCGGCGAGGCTTCCAGTGAGTAGAATGGCGTGCCCGCGCGTCCTCCAGGTTCCCATCCTTCGAGACTACCTCGTTCGCCGCAGCGGTGAGACGCGCGCGTGCCTTGCCGGCGGGCGCAGCTCCGCTACGGTCTTCGAGCATGGGTATCGTCGCGCGCGCTACACTCATCGTCTTGGCGGAGGCGGCGGAGATTGGCCTCCCCGAGGCCACGGCCGTCCCTGCCGCGGCGTTCGATCCCTTCCTCCGCGCCGTCATTCGGCGGCGGGCGAGCGAGGCCGTCACGCGCGCGGAGGCACGGACGAGCATCCGCGCTGGCGATCACGTGCTGCGGGTCGCCTTCTTGTCGGTCCACCCCGCGGCGGGTGAGGTCGACGCGAACGACGAGCGCGCCGTGTGCGAAGCCTTCGACCGGCTGTCGCTCCCTCTCGTTCCCCACCTCGAGAAGGCCAATCAGCGTCGCGCGACCGCGTACCGCGAAGCGGCGGCGGACCGCGCTCCGGCCGAACCCGTGGCGGAGCCGACTCGCAAGCGCGCGCGCCAGTTTTGGCCCGTCACTACCCCGCTCGTGGGCGCGATCGTGCTCGCGGTCGTCGGCGCGGGAGTGGCATTCGCGATACCCTATTGGATACCCAACGACGCAGAGAGCTTCCGCCGCACCCCGTTCGGTCGCGCCCTCGGCGAGCCTCTCACCGAGGTGGTCGCGAACGCGCGTGCGACCGGTGGTGGAAGCGCAGGCGAGCGCGCGCTCCTCGCCGACGACGTCACACGTCAAATCGGTCCACCGGCCCACGTCGAGCTCGAGCGGCTGCTCACGGTGTTGCCCGTCGCCGCGACCGCGACCGGAACGGTCGACGAAGCGATGGCGCCCGTGTTTTCCGCGATGAACGCGCTCGATGGGCGCCTCCACGAGGCGCACGTACCCGCGTTCCTCCACGGGTATGCCTACGGTAGCCCGGGCGCGTACTCGGTGTGGATCGCGAGTTACTTCGTCGAGCGGCGCTCCGAGATCGTGTTCGACGGGAGCACCACGAAGACGGTGTGGGGCCGGCGCCTCGACTCGCTCAACCTCCTCGACAGTGGGGTATACAAGGCACGAGCGGAGGACGCGGTGATCGTGAGCCTCGGCGTGACGGAGCGCTCGTTCGTCGAGACCTTCCTCCCTGCGCTCGCGAAAGAGGCAGGCCCCTCGGATCCTGGCGCCACTCCAGGCATGGCGCTCGAGCACGAGGCCGGTCGCGTCGTCGCGCGCGAGCTTCGCGCCGAAACCCACGTGACGGCGGCCGACGCGGAGGAGCTCGCGTCCGCTATTTCGCGGCGCAATTTGGCTCTCGAGCGCCTCAGCCGGGAGACACATCCCGACATCGAGCTGGGGCCTGGTGCGAAGACGGGGCTCGGGGGCAAGTTGGGCGAAGAGGCGCTCCGGTTGGATGCCCAGATGCACATGCACCGCCGCAAAGTCGCGCCCGCGATCGACAAGATCACCGAGATCGTCGAAGAGAGCTTCGTCGCGCGCCTCCACGACGAAGAGCGCTTCGCGACCATGGTGTTCCCGAAGCTCGCGGGCTCCGATTTTTCGGCCACCACACGCGCGCGGGTCTCGTCCGATCTCGGAAGCATCGCGCGCGCGTCGTGTCCTCACGCGGCGCTTTGGCTCGTGGTGCGGAAGGTGTCGAGCGCGAGCGCGGAGCGGGCGACCGCGGAGACCGTGCTGCGCCTCCTCGCGAACGAGCTCGGCGCGCCGGTCGCGCCGGGACGCCTCTCCGAGGACACGCTCTCCCGCGCGGTTCGCCCCGCGTTCGACGTCGACGCGGCGAAGCTTCGGGCCGCCGCCGCGAAGGCCTACGAGGCTGCGTTCACGACGCCCGTTCCGCCGCTCGGCCGCCGCGTGCTCTGAGCGAGCGCCAACTCCGCTGGGAAAAACAGGAAACAACACCGACGCGGGCGTGAGGCTATCGCGCGTGCGCACCGAGGGCGGTCCAAAGCTAAATTGGCCGACCGCACCTCCGCGTAGCGGACGCGAAAGACAGGAAAGAAGCAAGGCCTCGAGCGCGTCGCTCGAGGCCTATCGCTGGTGACGCGTGCGAGGTTAGAGGTTAGGGAACGGGGCAGGCGGCGGGGGGCGGGGCGGCGGCGCAGGCCGCAGGAGTGCCTCGCGTCGTGCAGGCGGCGCACGGGCAGCCGCCGCCGATCGAGCCACCTTTGCAGTAGGCCATGTACCCACCGCCGATGCACCAGAAGCCGTCGGTCTTGTCGCCGCAGTCGGTGGGGGGGCCCGCGTCGGCGCCCGAGTCCGTACCCGCGCCGCCGTCGAGGACTCCCGATGAGCCGAACACGTTGCGCTGGAGAAAATCTCGGACCGCGGGCGAAAACGCGGCGCCGAGCTGCCCTCCGGGCGACCACGAGTCTTCGGCCGCCACGTTCGCCCAGTAGCGCTGCTCGATCGCGGCCATGAGCGCGCCCGCCGACGACTCGACGGGTTGGTTGTAGAGTGCACGTGCCTCCGGCGAGTTGAACACGCGCCCGATGCGCTCCTCTCCGTAGGTGCCGAGGGCGAGGAAGATGGTGCCGATCGCGTTGTGCACGGCGTGGCCCACCGAGCCGACCGGATAACCACGTGTCGCCGCGAACGCTCCGAGGCGCGACTCCGGATCGGGGATCACCTCGCCGCGCTCCACCTTGAGGAGCTGGTCGACGGGGAACAGCACGAAGAGGCCTTTGCTGTCCGCTGCGGCGGCGAGCGCGCCGGTGTTTCCGTCTCCGTAGTTGCCGTCGGCTCCGCGGCCGAGGTTCGGAATGTTCGCCGGCAAATCGCGGATCTCGACGCGCCCGAAGATCGAGCTCGATTGGGTCTTGAGCGCGCCAGCGAAGAGCGGATCTTTGCGGATCATCTCGAGGAGGGCGGGGTCCTCGGCGAGGCGCTCGAGCTTTCCGCGCATACCCACGTAGGCGGGGATGATTCGCTTCTCGTCTTGCGACTTCATCTCGATGGAGTAACGAGCGAGCGCGCCCGGCTCGCGCTGCTCGAGGAGCACGAGCAGGTAGGTCACGACCGCTTCGTAGCGTGAGGCGCTCTTCTTCTGCTCTGCGGTCGCGGGAGTCGAGCTCGGAGCGGCAGACACCGGAGCGAGTCCGAGCAGCCCACGTGCGGCGTCGCGGCCCGCCACCGTCTCGGGCGAGCTCGCTGAGTCCACGCCAGCCCCTGCGAACGGCGCCGGCCCGTCGTCCTTCGCGCTACACCCGACGGCGATTCCCATCGCGGTGGCGGGCAACACGAGCCCGAGCGCGAGGCGACCGAAGACCGTACGAAGGGAGGAGCCGACGAGACCGTTACGCATGGGAGACCTTCCGGTGGAATCCGCCGAATGGCGGAGTGCCATCGCGGTGGCCAACAGACGGACGGATTTCCCGAATCATCCAACACAATCAAATGTTTCCATGATCACTGGTGGTGAGAAAAAGATCCGCCGGCGAGCCGCTCGAGGTTTTCGGGGCCCTGTCTACGCTTTGTCGCGTGGTCCGTTTTAGCGGCACGAGAATCACGAGATCCCGCGTGTCGTTTGGCGCGCGATGGAACGGCGCATCGGCTCCAGCGCTCGGACGAGCAGCCCGCGTCCGCCTCCGAGGTCGTGTGTCGTCGAGGGCGGTGGCGAGCTCTTGCGGGTGCGCGAATCAGCGCGACGCCGTCGTCGTCGTCACCCGGCTCCGCACGTCCATCGCGAAGAGGCAGCCATCGAGGCCGCTCGCGTAGACCACGCGCGCAGTGCTGGTGATCCATCCAGGATCCACGGTCTTCTTGAAGCGAAGGAGCACCTTCTGGGTCGTCAGATCGACGATCCCGATCCGCACGTCGTGCACCCGCTCGCCGTCGATCTCGACCGGGCCGTCGCCGCGACCGGGCTCGTCCATCGCGAACACGAGGAGGGTGGCCTTTCCTGCCTTTACCGCGCTGTCGACGGGGGCCTTCTCGAAGTCGTGGCGCAGCTTCGAGAGCTCGCGGAGGTCTTTTGCGTCGACGATCTTGTCCGCCCACGCGCTCGTGAGGAACGGCATTCCCACCATCGCCTCGTGGAGGTGCCTCGCGCTCGGCGTCCGCGCCTCGCCCCCTCCCATGTACACTGCACGCACCCGCTCGAGGACCACCTTCTCGTCGCGGCTCGGCGGCGGGGCGTAAAGGCATACGAGGAGGGGATCTTTGCGCGACGCGGCGGCGGCATCGGCGAGCGTCTTCTCTTCGCCGAACGCGCCGATCGGACCGCGCACGTACACGGCGGGGCGGGCGAGGAGCTTGTCGAGCCCGTCGCCGCGGAGCGACTCGTCCACGAGGTCGCCCTCGTACCCGGCGGAGGCCTTCGCGAGCCACGGGCGCGCCCGCGCGACGAGGTTCTTCTCGTCGTCCGAGAGCAGCGACGACTTCGTGCGCACGTCGTTCGTGAGCGCGGCGCGCGCGTCTTCGAGGTCCGACACCGCCTTCGACCGGAACGCGACCGTGCTTCGAACGCCGAGGATGACGAGCACGACGAGCACGACGCGCGCGAGCGACCACAAGAGCCTCTTTCTCCCCGCGTTCTCGCGCGCTCCTCCGCTGCGCGACTCGCCGCGAACGCTCGCTTCGATTCGTGCCGCGAGGGCGGGGTTCATCTTCTTGTTCGTCAGGAACGAGGGCATCAGCTCGCAGCCCGCGCTTCACGCGCCTTCGCGATGTTCTTCTCGACGAGGGAGAGGAGCTGGGTTCCGGTCACGCCGAGGCGCTCTGCCGCTTGCCCCGCGAGCGACGTCTTCGCGACCCCGGGCACGAACTGGTAGGTGGGCTTTTGCCCTATTCCGAGCTCCACTTGCAAGAACCGAAGGGCGTCGATCGAACGCTCCGCCTCGAGGCGATTCGCGAATGCCAAGAAGTGGGTCGTGATGAACGTCTGAGGAGAGAGCTTCGTCAGCATTCGGAGCACGAGCTCGAAGATCTCTTCGCCCTCGGAGGGGTTCGTTCCGGAGCAGAGCTCGTCCAGGATCACCATCGAGCCGGGGGGGAGGTCCTCGAAGAGCTCGCGAATGCGCAAGAGCTCCATGCCGAGCCGACCCTCCGACTGATCGGCCCGTGTCTCTTGGATGAGGGAGACCACGAGGCATGGCGCGAGCGACAGGCTCGCCGCGCGAGCGGGCACGAAGAGGCCACCCTGCGCGAGGAGCTGCGAGAGCCCCACCGACTGCAAAAGGCGCGTCTTTCCGCCCGAGTTCGGCCCCGTCACGAGCACGGTCGCTTCGAGCCGATCGACGCGCAAATCGCACGGCACCACCTTCCCGGTCGTCGCGAGGAGGAGCGGATTGTAGAGCCTCTCCAGCACGCGCCCGGTGCCCTCGCCGACGAGCTCGGGGAGGCACACGTCGAGGCCAGCGGCGATCGCCATGTCGCGAAAGCCGAGCGCCCCGAGGTAAAGCTCGAGATCACCCAAGAGCTGCACGAGAGGCACGAGATCGTCCTCTATTCCGGTGTACACCGCGTCGATGAGGCGCGCCATGACCTCGCCGTCACCGAACGAATAGCCGCGCAGGAAGAGCTCTAGTTTTGCCATCCAGCGCTGGAACGTGGAGCCCACGAAGGGGTTGTTCGGGTCCTTCTTGACCTCCAAAATGCGGAATCCCCGAATGCGCCCGTCGGCGCCGATTCCCACGTTGAGGCTGAGCGTCGCCATGTTCTCGTCGTAGGAGAGGAGGTCCACGAGGCTGCGATAGGCTTCTCCTGCGCGGATTCGCTCGCCGAATGCGCAGAGGCGCGAGAGCCCCGATTGGGTGTCGCGAAACCCGGTCGCCATTTGGTCGACGAGGTCCTTCACGAGCACCAGGAGATCGAGCTGCCTCCGGTTTTGGTCCCACTTCCCCTGGTTCGTCGCGCCCTCGAGGAGGCCGCGAAAACGACAAAGCGTGACATAGAGCGCTTCGAGCTTCTTCCGCAGCTCGGGGCTCGTCGTAAGCTCGTGGAGCACGCGGCGGCGGTGCGCGACCGTCGCCGTGTCCGCGGGGGGCCGCGTGACGAGCCGCGTGAGGTACTTGGTCGAGATCGTCGCGTCGATGCCGGAGACGTGAACTTTGAGGCAGCTCGCGACGAACGTCGAGACGAAGAGATCGTTCTCGAACGCGGGAGGGTGGAACGTCGAGGGCGCCATCGTCGCGCGGTCGAGCGCGTCGGCGAAGAGCCCTCCCGAGACGCCGCTCGCGAAGGCCAGCGCGATCGCGAGCTTCGTCTGCTCCACGTCGATGCGGCACGAGGGCGTGGCATGGAGCAAATCGGGAAAGGTCGTGGTGTCCACCATGGGGTCCGCGACAGTATCTCCGTCCCCAGGTTCCCGCCAAATCGCGCCGCGCAGTAGAAATAGTTCAATGACTGCGGACATTTCCGTGAGCATTAAAACAGCGTCGCGAGGCCGCGAGGTCCTTGTCCGACGGGCGAGGGGGCGGGTCCCCTGGTCGCCTCCACGGGCGACGGCCGAGCCATGCGTCCTTCCCATGGCGCGCCTCTCCCGCCGCGGAGGTCGTGCTATCTCTCACGGCCGACGGACTCCCCATGATGCGCGTCTCCGATCCCGAAACCGCGAACGAGCTCGCTCGCTACGAAGCACAGAAGCTCGCGTTCGCTCCCTTGCTGTTCCAAGGCGCACGCGCGATGCGCGACCTCGGCGTGCTCGAGCTCCTCTACCGAGCCGGAAACGACGGCCTCACGGTCGGCGAGGTCGTTTCCGCGACGTCGCTCGGGGTCTACGCGGCGGGGGTGCTCCTCGAAGCGGGGCTCGCCGCCGGCCTCGCGTCGTACGAAGCCCCGCGGTTCACGATCACGAAGACGGGAGTCTATTGGCTCTCTGACCGGATGACGCGCGTGAACGCCGAGTTCGCGCACCACGTATGTTTTCGCGCGTCGGAGCACCTCGTCGAGTCGCTCCGCGCGGGGCTCCCCGCCGGGCTCCGCGAGCTCGGGCCGTTCTCTACCGTTTACGAAGGCCTCCACGCGCTCGCGCCGGCGGTGAAGAAGGCGTGGCTCGATTTCGATCATCACCACTCCGACAGCGTCTTCCTATCGTGTTTGGCCGACGTGCTCGAGGGCAACCCGCGCCACGTGGTCGACATCGGCGGGAACACGGGCAACTTCGCGCGGGCATGTTCGGCGCGCGCGGCCGGAGATTTCACGCTCACCTTGGTCGACCTGCCCGCCCAAGTCGCGATGGCACGGGCGAACCTCGCCGATCTCGGCTCCCGTGTTCGCTTCTACGAGACCGACGTACGCCTCCCGAGCGCGAGCCTGCCTACCGGTGACGTGTACTGGATGAGTCAATTCCTCGACTGCTTCCCCGAGCAGGAGATCTTGGTGATTTTGCGTGCAGTGCGGCGCGCCATTCCGCCTCACGGTCGCGTGTTCGTCCTCGAGACGTTCTGGGATCGCCAGCGCTACGAAGCGGCGCGCACGTGCGTCATCGCCACGACGTTGTACTTTGCATGTGTCGCGAACGGGACGAGCCGGATGCTCCACTCCGCGGACATGGAACGTCTCCTCGTCGAGGCGGGGTTCTCCGTCGTCCGCGCGCGCCACGACGTGGGCCTCGCCCATTCGCTCCTCGAGTGCGTCCCGGCCTGAGCCCATCGCGGCTCCCTCGCGCCCGCGCCTCCAGAGCGACGTGAGGCACGCGCCTCCGGAGCGACGTGAGGCACGCGCCTCCGGAGTGACGTGAGGCTCGCGGCTCGGGAGCGACGTGAGGCTCGCGGCTCGGGAGCGACGTGAGGCTCGCGGCTCGGGAGCGACGTGAGGCTCGCGGCTCGGGAGCGACGTGAGAGTACGTCCGCTCGAGCGATCAGAACGTGCCGCTCACGAGGAGCCCGGTGCCGGCGACCTGCGCGCGTACGGGTGACTTCTTGGCCGTGAAGAAGAGCACCGCCCCGAGCCCGGTCGCGACCCCGCCGACCACGAAGAGTACGGTCCCGACGTCGGCCTGACCGCGCGCGCTCGCGATCGCGTCGCGCCCGGCGCTGTCGCAGCCCGAAGGATCGCACGAGGCCTTGACCGCCGAGTCGTAAGAAGACTTCGCCCCGAGCGCGAGCACCGCGCCGACGCCGATGACGACCACCCCGGCGCCGGCCGTGATCGCCCCCGCGACGCGCTGTCCGCTCCCGCTCCCGCTCGACGCTTCTGGCGACGGACCCGGGCTCGGGGCATCGTGGGATATCCCGGGAGTGGGCACGATCTTCGGGGCGGCGGGGTCGCTCTTGTCGCCGAGCGCGAGCTTCACCGCGCGGTGCTCGCCGGGTGTCACCGAGAGCGCCTCCGTGCCATCTGTGTATCCCTCACGCTTCACTTGGACACGATGTTCGCCCGGATCGAGCTCGACCTCGCCTTCGGCCTTCCGTGGGGAGCCGTCGACCACGAGCGAAGCACCTTCCGGCACCGCGAACGTGACGCGGGGGATGCGCGGACCGATCGCGGCGATCCGCGCGTCGGCGACCTGCGCGAGCTCGGGTTGTTTCTCGGCGTCGGCGAGGCGTTTGCCTTCTTGGTAGTGGGCGCGGGCGGCCAAAAATCGTCCCGCGGATTCTTCGCACTCGGCCCAGTTCAATACTGCCTTTGCAGACGGCTTTTTCTCGAAGCTCTCGCGCAGGAACACCACCGCCTCGGCGCATTTTCCGGCTTTTTTTAGCTCGTAACCCTTCTTCAGCGCCGCGGTCGCTTCGTCGGCCTTGGTCGTGTCGGGCTGCGCGTGGGCGAGCGCGGGCAACGAGAGGCCGATGCCCACGACGAAGGCAGGAAGGAAACGGCGACGCAGATCAGGGCGCAAGAGGGTCTTTCGTGGGGATCGGCTTCGAGCCTCGCCATTTCGACGAGCCGCTCGGGTGCGGAGCGGTGGTGCTGGTGCTGCTGGGCACAACGGGCGGCGCGCTCGCGGTGATGGACGGAGCGGGTGTCTCCACGGACGGTGGCGCGGAGGGGACCGCGCTCGTCGGCGTCGAGGCGCTCGTCGCAGGGCCGCTCGGGATCGACGTGCCCGTGCCCGCGTTCGCGTTCGCGTTCGCGTTGGTCGTGGCCGGCCGCTGCGTGACGAGGAGAGCGATCGCGAGACCCGCGACCGCGAGGGCGAGAGTACCTACCGCGACCCAGAGTCCCTTTTGGTGCGGCGACGGGGGCGGGGGAATCGTAGGCGCGAACGCGACCGCGGCGTCGGTCGTGGGATCTTGCGCGCCGCGATACGAAGGGTAGGACCCGTGCGAAGGTGTGTCGCGCGCGCCGAGTTGCGCGATCATGTGCCCGCTCGATCGTCGATCGACGAGGGAGTCCGGCAGCGTGGGAGTGGAGTCGATCGGCACGTCGACCCGGTGGCCGTGCGGGAGCGCGGCGATGAGCGCCGGATCGGGGATCATGAGCGGCGCGGGGCTGCGTTGCGGCGCGTGAGGGGCGAGGGCTTGCACCGCGCGGAGGTGATCGCTCGGCGGCGGCCTATTCGGTAGTGTGGCCAAAGGCGCGAGCGCGGCGAATACGTCTTTCGCGGTCGCGTAGCGCTGGTTCGCGCCCTTCGCGAGGCACCGATAGACCACGTTCGCGAGATCGTGCGGCACGTGGGGCGGGAGCGCGGGGGTAGGTTGGTTGTGGACCCGAATCAAGATCGCGCCGACCGACTCGTCGTAGAATGGCAAGATGCCGGCGAGGAGCTGGAACATGAGCACGCCGAACGACCAAATGTCGGAGCGCTGATCGACCGACTTGGACGACACGATCTGCTCTGGCGACATGTAATAAGGCGAGCCCATCATCAGGTTCGTCTTCGTGCGGCCGAGGGCGTCGTTCTCTTTTTCCTGCTTCGCGATGCCGAAGTCGATGAGCTTTACGGTCTCTCTGCCGTCCGCTCCTTTGCTCACGAACACGTTCGAGGGCTTGAGATCGCGGTGGACCACTCCCTTTTCGTGCGCTTCGGCGAGGCCGAGGCAAATCTGCATTCCGAGCTCGACCGCGCGAACGGGAGAGATCGCGCTCTCTGCGAGCTCGCCCAAGTCTTTGCCCTCGAGGTATTCCATCGCGAGGTAAAGCGAGCCATCGGGGAGCACCCCCACGTCGTAGAGCGACGCGATGTGCTTCGACTTGAGCTCGGCGAGGATACGCGCCTCCCGGAGGAACCTCGCGCGGAGGTCCGGATCCGGCATCGCGTCTTCTGCCATCACCTTGAGGGCGACGGGTTGCTTGAGGAGGAGGTGGGTCGCCTTGAGGACGGTACCCATGCCGCCTTCGCCGAGGAGGCCCTCGACCTTGTAGCGTTCCGCGACGACTTGCCCCACGAGGCTGAGCGCGCGGCGCTCGCTGGTACTCTCGGCCGCCTCCATCGGTCATGGAACGTTCGCAAACTCGTTCGTGTTTGTACAGAACGCACGAAACGTCATCTGCATGCCGCGTACCGCCCACGGCCGCGATCGCGTAAGCTTCTCCGCGATGAGCGCGTCCCGCCCACGCTCGATGGTCGTTCCGGCCCTCTTCGGAGGCCTTTTGTGCGGCATTTCTGCGGCTTGCTCGGGAATCCTCGGGCTCGACGAGCTGCCCCTCCGCCCCGAACGCGACGCGTCGCCGACCGCGGTTCCTACCGACGCAGCCACCGCGCCGCCCTTGCCGGACGCGGCCTTACCCGAAAAAGACGCGGCCCCCGACGTGGACGCGGCCAAGCCGCCCTGCGATCCGGCCACGTTGGACGTCGATCCGAACAACTGCGGCGCGTGTGGAAAGGTGTGCAAGTCTTCGTGCGCCGCGAGCGTCTGCGACGCCGATCGTGTCGGCGTGTTCCCGGGCGCGCCGCGCGGGCTCTTCGTCGCGGGGGCGAGCGTGTTCTTCGCCACCGCCGAGGGCGCACGCACGAGGGTCGCCTCGTGTCCGATCGCGGGGGCGGGCGCGTGCACCCCCGTGGTCGAGCGCACCGATATGGCGGAGCAAGTTCGGCTGCTCGCGGTGCGGCCTTCGACCCCGCCGCTGCTCACGTTCTTCACGTACCAGGTCGCCCTCGAGCGCAACGCGTTCTACTCGTGCGAGGCCGGGGCATGCGCGGGCGCTTCGCCGTTTCGTGTCGAGCCCGGGCTCCTCGTCGCCGACGCGATCGACATCGACGTCGTCGGCACCGACCATTGGGTCGCGTTCACGACCAGCATAAACGGCGTCATTCAGAGCGTCGGCAACCTCACGCCCACCCGCGTACACACGGCGCTCTCGGGTGCGCAGCTCCTCGGGTTCAACCAGAAATATCTCTGGGCCCGCAAGCCCGCGAGCATCGAGCGCGTCACTCTCGACACGGCCACGCTCCCGCTCTCGACGCTCGCCCTCACCGCGTTGCCCGCTCCGCGCGAAGTCCTGTGGAACGGCTCGGGTGTCACCCTCATCCATTCGAGCAACGGGAACCTCTACCAGTGCGCGGGGGCCATGTCGGACTGCGCCGCGCCCACGGCTTGTGTCGCGTCGCCGGCCGCGCCGTTCTTCGGAGTCGACGCGACCCACGTCGCCTATGGGCTCGGGGCCGGCATCACCGTCGCGGGTTACGATACCCCGTGCACGGCGGCAAAGGCGATTGCCCCGGCGGCGCCGTCGCTTCCCTCCGGAGGCCGCTCGATCGCGCTCGCCCCGACCCACGTGTTCTGGCTCGAAGCGGTGGGCAGCGAGACTCACCTCTATCGCGCGCCGCGCTGAAGTCGCGCGCCCCCACGTCATAGCTCGTGTGTTGGCTCGAAGCGGTGGGCAGCGAGACCCATCTTTTGTCGCGCGCCGCGCTGAAGTCCGCGCCCCCACGTCATAGCTCGCGATAATTCCCGGGCACCACGAACGCGTCGTCCCTCCCCGCGATCGTGAGCACTCCCCAGCAGGAGAGTCGGGTCTTTCCCATGAAGCGCACGATGTCGTCGACCGTTCCCTCCGGTCCGAGCACGGCGAGGTTGGCGCGGTGGATACCCCACGAGCCCTCTCCGTGCTGCAAAATGGCGTCGTGAAGCTCGCGCCCCGCTTGCACGGGAGTGGCGAGAACGGCGACCCGGAGGCGCACCCACTCGTCGGTTTCGGGGTTGATCTGCACCTCCACGTAGACGAGATCCGTGCGCGCGCGCTCGAGCCGCACGGGGAGCCCGACTCCCTTCAGGAACGACAGGACCGCGCTCTCGTCGAGGGTGGTGTAGTCGGGAGTCACGTTCGTGCCCTGGCAGAGCGCAGGCTGCATGCGCGCCTCGCCGAGCGCGAGCCTGCCCTCTACCACCTGCGCGTTGGGGTCTACCCCGTTCGCGCGCGGGAGGCGCGACGAGGCGCACCCGCTGATTCCGGACATTGCCAAGAGAAAGAGCGCGACGGACCTCATGTGCTCCGAAGGTAGGTCGCGTGCCGTCATTGGCATTCGCGCGGCGAGACATTTTCGAAATAAACGAAGGCGCGCGTGGGCCTGTCGGGATCGTCGTCGTCGCGACGGGCTCTTCGCGCGCGTTTTCGAGGACATTCGTGTCCGCGCCCGACACCGCCCCTGACGCCGGATCGCGGGACGTTGGCGCGACCGGCGGCGCTGCGCCTCGGCGCGACAATGCCTCTCGACAGCACATCACGAGTCGAAAGAAAGGCCGCGTGACCGACGCTCGTGGGGTTTACCCGGAGTGCTCACGATGCCTACCGTTGGCTCATGCATCGAAACCCGAACCCCGGGAATGGCTCGCCGCCAGGCACCCCGTCGATGCCGACCCCGGCCGCGGTCGCATCGCCATCGCCATCGCCATCGGGCCCGCAAACGACGCGACCGGCGTTCTTTCGCACGGCCACCCTCGTTCGCTCGGTGCTCATGCCGTCCGCGCCGGCGCAGCCCCCGCCGCGGGTGGTTCACCCGCTCATGCCCGCGATGTACTGGGCTTGCTCGGAGATCCTCGGGTTCATTCCCGACATGATCGCGGCGAGCGCCGCGCTGCCGAGCGCGCTCGAGCTCCGGAGCACCCTCACGATTCAACTCTCCGTGATGGCGGAGCGCGCTCGGTCGGTCGGCGTTTTGCCCGACGACGCCGCGGAGGCCGAATACGCGATCGTCGCGACGATCGACGAGGTGCTCGCCCGCGCGCGCGGCTGGGCGGGGCAACCGGAGTGGCGCTCGAGGCCACTTCAGCTCGTTCGTTTCAACGAGAACACGGCCGGCGAGAACTTCTATCGACGACTGGCCACGTTGGAAGGGCAGCCGCATCGTGCGCACGTGCTTCAAATCTACTTTCTCTGTTTGGCGATTGGCTTCCAAGGCCGGTACGCCGTGACGGGCGCCGATGGGCTCGCGCAAACGTACGACCGCGTGGGTGCCCACGTGTCGCGTGCCCTCGGACCCGACGTGCTGAGCCCGCGGGGGGAGCCCCGGGATCGGCGCGGGATCCTGCGCACGGAGGCGCCGCTCGTGCGGATCGCGCTCGCCGCGTTCGGGCTCGCGCTGGTCGCGTTCGTCGGCCTCCGCGTCGCCCTCGGCCTCTTGGTGCGCGAGGCCACGCGGCCGATGCACGCTTATGCAACGACCACCCGCGCCATGCCTTCAGGAAAGCGGTAATGCCATGTGGATCGCCTTCGGTGCTCTCGTCTTCGTGGTCGTGCTCGCCATGCTCTGGCTCGGCGGGTGGTTCTTGGGTATCTCGCTCCTCGCCAAGGTGGCGCTCACGCTGGTGCTCGTCGCGCTGGTGCTGCTCGTCGTCGTCTTCGTCTACGTGCTCCGTTTGTCGCGCGCGCAGCACATCGAGCGTGGCCTCCTCGAGCAGGGGAAGGCGGATCTGGTCGGCGCGAAGCCGGAGCAGCGCGAGCAAATCGTGGCGCTTCAATCCCAGGTCGAGCGCGCGATCGCGGCGTTGAAGCAGAGTAGGCTCGGCAAAGGTGGTGGCCGCGCCGCGCTCTATGCGCTGCCGTGGTACGTCATCGTGGGGCCACCGGGCTCGGGAAAGACCACCGCGATTCGTCACTCCGGGCTCGGGTTTCCCCTCGACGAGGGCGCCGCCTACCGCGGCACCGGGGGAACACGCAACTGCGATTGGTGGTTCACGAACGACGCCATTCTCCTCGACACGGCGGGTCGCTACGCCACGAGCCAAAACGACCAGCCGGAGTGGCTCGGTTTCTTGGATTTGCTCCGCAAGTATCGAAAAAACAAGCCGATCGACGGGCTCATCGTCGCGCTCGGGGTGAACGATCTCGCGGGGGCGACCGAAGCGCAAATCGTGGCGATCGCGAAGCAGATGCGGGCGCGCCTCGATGAGGTCACGACCCGCCTCAAGGTGCTCGTCCCGGTCTACGTGGTCTTCACGAAGGCCGACCTCATCGCCGGGTTCTCGGAGTGTTGGGCCGACTTGCGGAAAAGCGAGCGCGGGCAGGTGTGGGGAATCACGTTTCCCTCGGACCCGAAGTCCGAGTCGTGGACCTCCTTCGATACGGAGCTCGACGCGCTCGTCTCCTCGCTCCACGCGCGGGCGGTGCGACGAATGGCCGGCGAGCGCAACGTGCAGGCGCGGCAGGCGATTTTGCGCTTCCCGCTCGAGGTCGCGGCGCTAAAGGAGCGACTGTCCACGTTCGTCTCGGTGTTGTTTCAAAAGAACACCTTCCAGGAGACTCCCCCTTTGCGCGGGGTCTACCTCACGAGCGGCACCCAGAACGTGCGCCCCACCGCGCGCGTGGTGAACGCGATGTCGGCGGCGCTACGGCTCGGTGGTCATGTGGCCCCCGCGCGCGAGCAGGCCCCGCCGCAGACCGAAGCGAAGAGCTACTTTCTCACCGACCTCTTTTACAAGGTCATGTTCCCCGACCAGCACCTCGGAGGGCACACCGAGGGGGAACAGCGACGGAGAATGTTGCTCCGCGGGGCCATCGCCGCGTTCGCGCTCCTCTCCGCGACTACCCTCGTCGCGCCGGCGGGGATCACGTTCGTGCGCAATCGGGCGCTCGTGCGCACCACCGAAGAAATTGGGGACTCGCTCCGTTCGACGAAGTGGGAAGATCCGGCGAGCGGTGCGCTGGCTGCGGAGCGGCTCGGGCGCGCCGAGGCTCGGCTTCGCCAGCTCGATGGTTGGCGCGAAGATGCTCCGGTGCAGCTCGGGTGGGGCATGTACGCGGGCGATACGCTCTACGCCGCTCTCCGCGAGGCCTATGTCGCCTCGGTGTACCGCGCGCTCGTCGCGGCGTCGCGTTCGGACCTCGAGGACAGGCTCCGCGCCCTCGAGTCGGCAAAAAAAAA
>JAAFHV010000164.1 GCA_013297655.1 Myxococcales bacterium
GTGCTCTTCCGATCTCGTCGATGATGGCCCCTTCGCGGTCGTAAATAGCTAAAAAGCCTAGGTTTTCAGTGTTCGCCACCTCGGCCTCGGCGATGTGCACCAGGTTGCCTGCGCCTTCTTTGTCGCGCGCGGTCGCGGCCGAAGCTCCCGTGATCAAACGACCCACCCGCGACGTCGACTCGGACACCTGGCTGAGCGCAAACGCGATCGATCGTGTCGCCTGCCCTGCGATCGCGGCCTCGAGGCCGTTCTCGGCGTCGATGAGACCGGCGCGCTGCAGCTTCAACGTGATCGGCCCGAGGGCCAGGAGCGGCAAGAGCGCGACCGCGAGCAGGACGAGTGTCCATTTTGTCCGTAGGGAGAGTCCGCGCGCCGGCCGTGCCATATGCCAGGAGAAGAGCAGATCTCGTGCCGACGATGTAGGGACGTTTTCTTAAGCGCGTCGTCTCGGGGCGCTGGCTCAGTCGCGGAGGCCGCGGCTCTCTCGCAACCCGTAGCGCTGCACGAGCCGATGGAGGTTCATGCGGTCCATCTTGGCTTTTCGAGCGGCGCGGCTCACGTTCCCGCCGGACCATTCGAGGAGCGCCGTGAGGTACGCCACCTCGAAGTCGGCGACGATTTGGTCTTTGGCATCGCGGAACGACAGGTTGAGGTCCAGCGGCCGCAGCACGGATCGATCCGCCTCGGAAGGGGACGCGGTCGTGGTGGCGGTGGACCCGACCGAGCGGTGGGGGCTGTCCGCGCTCTGCAAAACGATCGCCCGCTCGACGAAGTTGCGCAGCTCGCGCACGTTGCCCGGCCAGGGATGACGGGTGAGCTGGTCCATGATCTCGCGCGAGAACAGGTGCGACGAGGTCTGCGCGTCGAGCGCGTCGAGGAACACCTGGACGAGCAAGTCGATGTCCTCCGGGCGCTCGCGAAGGGGCGGCACGCGAACGGTGACGACGGACAGGCGAAAGTACAAATCCTCGCGGAAACGGCCCTCGTTCACCTCGCGCTCGAGCTGACGATTCGTCGCAGCGACGACACGAACATCGACCTTTCGCGTCTGCGATTCGCCGAGCCTTCGCACCTCACGAGCCTCGAGCGCGCGGAGGAGCTTGGGCTGCATGTCGAGCGGCAGCTCGCCGATCTCGTCGAGGAACACGGTGCCGCCCTGCGCGGCCTCGAAAGCGCCGACCCGCTCGCGATCGGCGCCAGTGAACGCACCGCGCACGTGGCCGAAGAGCTCCGACTCGATGAGGGTCGGCGAGATGGCGCCGCAGTCGACGATGACGAAGGGGCGCCGCGCGCGCGCCGAACGACGAACGATCTCGGTGGCGACGAGCTCCTTCCCGGTGCCGCTCTCGCCCTCGATGAGCACGTTCGTGTCGTGCGCCGCGACCCGCTCCAGGATCGCGAAGAGCTTCCGCATCGCGGTCGACCGGCCGAAGAGGTCGCCGAAGGTGGCCTGATCGAGGAGCTCGACCTCCGCCCCCGCGCCGCCTTCGCTCACGCGCACGCGCGAGTCGCCGAGGTCGAACACCGCCTCGGGGGTGGGCAGGAGCGCGTCGTAGAAGCGGACGCCTTGGATGCAGGTGCCGTTCGTCGAGCCGGTGTCGCGCACGCGCCACGCGTTTTTCTCGCGCAACAAGTGGAAATGAAAGCGAGACACGGTCGGGTCGGCGAGCACGAGATCGTTGCTCTCGTGGGAGCCCACACGGACGCGGTCGCCGTCGACCGTGACGGAGCGCGGCTCCGAGCGGCCGCCTTCGCGTTCCACGACGAGGGTCAGGCGAGGCGCGGCTACGGTTTTCGCGAACCTGAGCTCGGTCTCGACGTCGGGAGGCGCCTTAGGCTCGAACATCGGACGCGAATGCTAATCGAGGTCGCCCCGATCCGCGCCGAGAACGAGCACCTGACCTCAATTTCTGAGGCCTCGAGACCTCACGGCCCGTTTCGGACGGTGGGCTTTTGCCAAAAAACGGCTGGTTTTTGGGCGGCACGGCCCCTGCTTCGCGCTCGCCGAAAATGTCTCTGCGACCGCTTTTCATGACATGGTCCGCCGCAAATTCGGCTCGCAGGGATCTCAGGAGGCACGGACATGTCGCTCGTCGAGGATTTCAAGAAGTTCGCATTCAAGGGAAACGTCGTCGATCTCGCGGTCGGCGTGATCATCGGCGGTGCGTTTGGAAAGATCGTCACCGGTATCGTGGACTTTCTCGTCATGCCGCTCGTATCCGCCGCTCTCCCGAGCGGAAACTGGAAAGAGCTGAAGTGGGTCCTCAAGGACGCCGCGAAGCCGGAAGACATCGTCGCCGTGAAGTACGGCGCGCTCGCCGGCACGATCCTCGATTTTTTCGTGATCGCGCTCGTGCTCTTCCTCGTGATGTCGCGGATTTTCAAGAAGAAGGAGGAGGCGCCCACCACCAAGGAGTGCACGTTCTGCCTCTCCGAAATTCCGATCAAGGCCACGAAGTGCAAGGCGTGCACGGCCGATCAGCCCGCCGCCAAGGCCGAGCCCGCTGCCGCTAAATCCGACTCCGGAACCACGAAAAAGGCAGCCAAGTCCAAGGCTTGATCCGCATTCTGGGCGAGTGGGCCGCCTGTCACGCGCCTCGTTTCGATCCGGTGCCCAGGCGGCACGCGCGAACGGAGCACCATGGACTTCCTCGCGCCACCCCACGTATTCTCGCCAACGCTAGGGCACCCGCGGGAGCGCATTCGTCCTCGCGCCACGCCACGTCCTTCTTGTTTTAGTCAGGAGCCAGCGCATTCCCATGAGAGCTCGCAAACTCGTCGCAACTACCCTCGTCGCGCTCGCCGCGACCACGCTCGCGGACCGCGCGTCCGCGCAGGTCGTGCCATCGACATCGCCCGGCTTCGCCGTGAGCCGCTACGAACCGTCGGAGCGCGGGAGCGAGTGGTTCGCACAAGACTCGATGGACTACCGAGGGAAGATCCGGCCCTCGATCGGTCTCGTCGGCGAGTACCTCTATCGCCCGCTCGTCATCTACAACAGCGACGGCTCCATCCAGAACTCGGTCGTTCGTAACCAGCTCCTCGCTCACCTCGGCGCGAGCGTGGTGCTGTTCGAGCGGCTCCGCCTCGGCGTGAACCTGCCGATTGCCCTCTACAACGACGGCCACAATGGCACTTACAAGGGCCAGCAGTACGTCGCGCCGCCGAACGAGCAGGGCATCGGCGACCTCCGCCTCGCGCTCGATTTGCGGCTGTTCGGCGAGTCCGACGGCCCGATCCGCCTCGGCATCGGCAGCCGGTTCTGGCTCCCGACCGGCAGCCAAGAGAACTACCTCGGCGACGGCGATCCGCGCATCGCGCCGCACATCAACGTCGCTGGCGACATCGGGTCCGCGTCGAGCTCGTTCGCGTATTCGGCGCGTGTCGGCACGAACATTCGCCTCCGCGACCAGCCGTTCGCGGACACCAAGGTCGGCAGCGAGATCCTCATGGGCTTCGCCGTCGGCGCGCACGTGCTCGACCGCAAGCTCATGATCGGCCCGGAGGTGAACCTCTGGACCACGCTCGGTGACAATCCGGACGGCACCTCCGCCGCGTTCTCGCGCCGCGCGACGCCCGTCGAGATCCTCGGCGGTGTCCACTACACGGCGGGCCCGGTCCGCTTCGGCGGCGGCATCGGCACCGGCCTCACCCGCGGGTATGGCGCGCCACAGTCGCGCGTTCTCCTGAATATCGAGTACCAGCCGGAGGTAAAGCTCCTCACCGACAAGGACGGCGACGGCATCTACGACAAGGACGACGCCTGCCCCGACGTGAAGGGCGTGCGGAGCGACGACCCCTCGCAAAACGGCTGTCCCCCCGCCGCGCCGAAGGACACCGACGGCGACGGAATCCTCGACGGCGAAGACGCCTGCGCCGACGTGCCCGGCGTCAAGACCGACGATCCGAAGACGAACGGCTGCCCGCCCGACAAGGACAAGGACGGCGTCTACGACAAGGACGACGCCTGCATCGACGTCCCCGGCGTACACCAGCAGGATCCGGCGAAGAACGGCTGCCCGGCCGACAGCGACGGCGACGGCATCATCGACAACGAAGATGCGTGCCCGGACAAGCCCGGCGTCCGCACGAGCGATCCGAAGACGAACGGCTGCCCCGATCCGGACCGCGACAAGGACAGCGTCCTCAACGAGCAAGACGCTTGCCCCGACGAGCCTGGCAAGCCGGACCCGGACCCCAAGAAGAACGGCTGCCCGAAGGCCTTCGTTCAGGCGGGTGTCATCAAGATCCTCGACCAGGTGAAGTTCAAGACCGCGAGCGCCCAAATCCTCCCCGGCAAGGAGAGCGAAGAGGTGCTCCAGGCGGTGCAGAAGGTCCTCACCGACCACCCCGAGATCAAGCACGTGAACGTGGAAGGCCACACCGACAACAAGGGTGTCGCGGCCGCGAACAAGAAGCTCTCCGCGGACCGCGCGGCCTCGGTCGTCAAGTGGCTCACCGGCCACGGCATCGACAAGTCCCGCCTCACGAGCACCGGCTACGGCCAGGAGAAGCCGATCGACTCGAACGACAACGAAGCGGGACGGCAGAACAACCGTCGCGTGGAGTTCCACATCGACGACAAGCCCGCGTCCTCGGACACGCCGACGACGACTCCGAAGCCCGCGGCGAAGCCCGCGACTCCGGCGAAGCCCGCGACCACGGCGAAGCCCGCGACTCCGGCGAAGCCTGCCGCCGCTCCGGCGAAGCCTGCCGCTCCGGCGAAGCCTGCCGCTCCGGCGAAGCCCGCGACTCCGGCGAAGCCCGCGACTCCGGCGAAGCCCGCACCCAAGAAGTGACCGCCGCGCCGTAAACGGGACTCCGTTCCGGCAACGTCTGGTCAAGCGCGCGCCTCGGGTTCACCCCCGAGGCGCGTGTCGTTTTGTGGGCTCCAGCGCAAGTCGAGCCGGTGAAGGCTCGCTCTCGCCACCGATCGGCAGCCAAGCGGCGCTGGCGAGGCTCTGGCGTATCGAACGAGGCGGCCTCTGCGCAGACACTCGACTATCCCGCTAAGTCCACGCCGAGCACCGCGTCGCGGCGGATGCACACGACCGCGAAACGAACCAAAGCGCCTCGAGCGTCCGAGCGAATCCTTCGGTGACGCGGCGAGCCACGAACGAGGTTGCCATTCTGGGGAGCCCTCGCGCCGGTTCGGTTTCCGACTACACTCCCCCACCATGCGCATACGGCCCCTCCTTGCTCTCGCGGCAACGATCGCGATCGTCGCCGCGGGCGCTTGCGCGACCTACACCGTCGTCGGGCTCGACGCGGGGGAAGACGCCGCCGCGCCGATCGGGCCACCCACCTCCACGGTCGACGCGCCCTCGGGGCCTCCCGTCGAGGCCTCGGTCGACGCGGGCCCACCGGTCGACGCGGCCGACGCGGCGGTCTGCATCACGTGCGGCTCGGAGTGCTGCTACGCCGGTACGAGCAAAGACTATTGCCGCTTCGGGAACGTGTGTGGCGCGTGCTCCGCGACGGCGAACCCGTGCCGTGGCGACATCGACTGCTGCGACGCCGGGAAGTGCACCACGAACGCCAACGGCGACGGCGGGCTCTGCCGCGCGACGTGCAAAGGTAAATTCTCCTTCTGCGGCTCGACGAACGAGTGTTGTCTCGGTATGCGCTGCGAGCAAAACGGCTCGCTCACGCTTTGCCAATGAGCGATTCGTCGCTGGCCACTCGCGACGGGTCGTTCCGCGTTCGGGTCAGGCCGTGCGCAGCATTCGAACCCGCAAGCTCGCCCCGACGATCACGACGTGGGGGAGGGTGAACGCAGCGCCATAGAGCAGGAGGTCCGTGCGCGGATCGCGCGCGAGCAGGTACACGAAGAGCGAGGTCGCGGCCCCTCGCGCCGCGAGATCGCCGAGGCCGAGGGTCGCTCGTGCTCGGATCGCCGCCGAGGCATAAACGAGCGCTGCCGGGAGCACGAGCCCCACGCAGACGTGGACCGGCAAATCGAAGCGAAGCGTGTAGCGAAAGAGCCCCCACCAGCCTGCGAGCAGCATCGTGTGGGTCATGAGCGGAGCGACGAGCGGCGCCACGAGCCGCGCGCGCGTGGGGAGTCGCTCGAGCAAGAACACGATGGACCCGGCGTAAAACCCCCACCCGAGGATGCCGATAATCGGCACTTGAAAGATCCCCTGTCGTGTCCAATGCCAAAGCCGTGCGTGCACGGCGATGGGCTCGATCAACGCGGCGTCGAAGATGACGAGCGCACCGACCAGGAACGCGAGCCGCGCCGGCGACGCGCGCGGTACGAGGGCGCGCGCGATTTTGGCGGCGGAGAGCACCACCGCCGGCCAAATGAGCAACACGACGACGGGCACTTTGTCGAAGAAGAGGTGCCACTCGTACGAGTACTCGTAAAAGCCATATCCGCGGATGCACGTGTCCTCTCCGAGGAACGCTCCGAGCGCGATGAGCGCGGCCACGCGTAGGCACTTGGCACGGTCGTCGTCGACCGCCACGAAGAGCACGAGGACCAGGAGCGAAAAGCACTCCACGAGGAGCATGGCCGAGCCATAGCGTGCCTTCTTGTCTCCGTCATCGCTCGTCGAGCTTGTCTCTGGTTCGTTCTGGAAATGAGACGCTTCGACGCCCGCGCTGCGACCAGATCGCGTGCTAACGCGGGGCCATGAACGAGGTGCTGTCGGCGCTGCGCTTCCATATCGTCGCGATCGCGGCGTGCGCGACGCTCGTCTTCGGTGTCCTCATTCGCGACACGACGTACGTGGGCCTCGCGTTCGTATGCGGCCTCGATTGGTGCCTCGTGAACCTCTTGAACCGCGCGACCGACGTCGAAGAAGATCGCCTGAACGGCATCACCGCGACCGAGCTCGTCGCGCGGAACGCCACGTTCGTGGTGCGCGCCTGCCTCGGCGTGCTCGTCGGATCGCTCGTGGTCGGGTTCTTCGTGACCACCTGGCAGCTCGCGCTCGTGCGGGTGCTCTTCCACGCGCTCGGCCTCGGCTACAGCTTTCGCTACGTGCCCACGTTCGGGAAAAAGCGGTCCCCCGATGGCCGCCCGTTTGCGCGTTTCAAAGACCTTTACGCGGCAAAAAACGGGGTCTCCGCGTTCATGTTCGTGCTCTCGGTGTTCGTCTATCCCTGCCTCGCGGAGGGGCCACCGCGGGTCATGTCGCTCACGAGCATCGGCTTTCTCGTCGCCTTCTTCTTCCTCTTCGAGCAGAGCTTCGAGGTCCTCTACGATCTTCGCGACATCGAGGGCGACGGCAAAGTGGGGGTACCCACGTACCCGGTCGTGCACGGCGTCGCCGTCGGAGGGCGCATCGTGGTGGGGCTCTGCGTCGTACCGATCGTCATCCTCGTGGTCGGCAAGGTGGCGCATGCGATCACGGTCCGCGAGCTTCTCATGATCGCGGCGCCGATCGGGATGCTCGTGTTCCTCCGCGTGCGAGGCCCCGCGAAGGTGACCCGCGCCGACTGTGTCGGCGTCACGTACGCGGGCGCGGCGCTCCTCGTCGTGTATCTCGTCGGCACCACGCTCTGGGCGCGCGCGGGCCTCCCGACCGACTTCTGACGAGCGTGCGCGAGGCAAAAAGAAGGGCCGCGGAGCGTTTGCTCGGCGGCCCTCTTCGGTCCTGGCTCGAAGGCTCAGAACCCGCGCTTGCGGATGCGCTCGACGACCTGCTTGTAGAACTTCTTGTGGTCGAACGTCTGCAGGTTCGTCCCGTTGATGTTGAGCTGCCCGACCTCCTTGAGGTGGTCGGCGGGGATGCACTGCATGAACGTGCCCCACTTCGCGCTCTCGACGGTGACGAGGCCGTCGTTCACCTTCACCGGCAGGCCTTGCTCCAAAATGAGCGCGGTCGGGAAGAGGAACGACTGCGCCGGATCGAGCTTCGTCGCTTCGTTCGGGTAGATCCCGTCGTCGCACACGCCGATGCCGGTCCGGCTGTTCGAGCGCCCGGCGTAGCTCTCGTAGAGCACGCGCGCGTCGTTCATGAACTTCGGGTTGAACACGTCGCGCATGTACTTCTCGCTGAGCTGCACGAGCTGCGCGCGGAGGTTCGAGTCGCCCTGGAGATCGTAGGCAGTCCTCTGCAAAAACTTGAGGATCGTGCGGGTCGCGTCGTCGAAGATCTCCGGCGATGCGCTCGCGATTTTGAGCACGATGTCGGCGATGTAGCTGCCACGGTGCGGCGTCGAGATCGTGGTCACCGACGCGACACGGTCGCCGTAGCCGAGGCCTTGCGGGCTCGTGAGCACGCGCGCGTCGATGCCACCTTGGCTGTGGCCGATGAGGACGACCTTCTCTTTGTTCGTCTTCGCCAAGATGGCGTCGATCTGCTTCGAGGCCTCTTCCGCGCGAATCTCGCTCGTGGTGTACGGAGTCACCTCGGTCACGTAGACCTCGGTCTCGCCCACCTTCGCGAGCTCGTCCTTGATGCCGGCCCAGTACTCCACGCCGATCGGGCCGACGTTGAGCTCCTCGAAGCCGGCCATGCCGTGCATGAGGACGATGGGGTAGGGGGCCCCGAGCTTGGGGCTCGTCGAGGGCGTGCCTTCGCCCGGGACGGCCACCTGCGGAGGGGCCGGCGCGGGGCGCGTGGTGCTCGTGGTGCTCGGCGTCGAAGGCGCGCTGCCCTCGCCGTCCGGGAGCGACTCGGAGCCGCACGCCGTCATCAGACCCAACCCCAGAATGCCGACGATCGTCGCGAGCTTCATGACGGCCTAACCCCCAATCCTTCGTGTGCGAACGATATACGAGGCTCGATCCGGGGTGGTCAACGCGCCGCGCGAAGATAGGTAGGAGCCTTCTCGACACGGAAAACGCGGCATTTTCGGAGCGTCGCGTCATAAATTGCCAGTATCCCGGAAGGAATACACCGAACGCCGGAATGCGTGGCGCAATGCGTCACGACAAGCGACCGATGTTTTCTGGAAACCATGGGTATCCGAACGTCGCTGCTCACGTCCGCGCGCGTCATGACGTGACCGCCTCGCGAGGTAGGAGGATCTCCTTCCTATTTTTGGCGCCGCCGGTGGGACCTCTTCACTACGGCGCGGGCGAGGTCGGAAGGCGCGCGAATGCGGCTCCCCCGCGCCGCGCCGTATGTCGCTCGCCGCGTGTCGCCCGCGCTCCTCGTGCGCGGGGCGCGCCGCGCGACGGTGCTACGTTCGGCGCGTGCCTACGTACGTGCATCTTGCATCTATCGACGACCCACGCTTCGAGCCGTTCCGCGATCTCCGCGATCGCGACGCGCGCGGTCGCGACGCGACGTTCATCGTCGAGGGCGAGGTGCTGCTCCGTGTCGCTATCGCGCGTGATCCGTCGATGCTCGTGGTGGTCGTGGTCCTCGAGAAGCGACGCGACAAGCTCGCGGACGCGCTCGAGGCGTTGCCGGAGCACGTGCTGGTGTACCTCGCCGACGAGCCCACCCTGAGCGCGGTCGTCGGGTTTCCGATTCATCGCGGGATCCTCGCGCTCGCTCGTCGGCGCGAGCTCCCTACCGCCGACGCGCTCCTCGCGCGGGAGGGCACCTCGCGTGTGCTCGCGATCGCGGGGGTCACGAACCACGACAACGTGGGGAGCCTGTTTCGAAACGCGGCAGCGTTCGGCGCCGACGCCGTGCTCCTCGACAAGCGCACCTGCGATCCGCTCTACCGCAAGGCGCTCCGTGTCTCCGTCGGAGCGTCGCTGGTGGTCCCCTTCGCCTACGTGGACGACGAGAGCGCGCTCGTGCTCACGCTCGAAAACGCAGGGTTTACTCCGTTTTCACTGACCCCCCGCGGCGCCGTCGATCTTCGCGATCTCGATCGTGGGGCGCTCCCGCCGAAGGTGGCCCTCGTGTGCGGCGCGGAGGGCGAGGGCCTCTCCGACAAAACCCTCGCGCGGACCCGTGGCCTTCGCATCACGATGGCCCCCGGATGGGACTCGCTCAACGTGGCCGTGGCGAGCGGCATCGCCCTCCACGCGCTCGCACGCTGAGGGAGCAGCGGCCTGGCGCAACTCGAACATTGGATGCGCACGCCGCGCGACCGAGACGTGCGCGACCCGGACGCGGGGCCTTCGGCGCGGTTAGAACTTGTAGCTGAGCGTGTAGCGCTGGCAGGTGTTCTGCGTCGGGCGCACGCGGAAGTAGATGTCCGACTGCTCGTCGATCGTTCCGCCGCAGTTCCAGTCGACGGTCATCGTCGCGGGGGCGCCCGCGCAGCAGCCGTGGAGACCGGTGTCGGAGTCCTTCTTCACGCCGCCGCCGCACGACTTCACCTCGGTGGTGGCCTCGTTCACCTTGCACTTGAAGAAGGCGCAGAACTCGAGCGACGTGCCCTCGAGGCGCAGCTCGGGGTCGAGCCTGCACGTGCTCTTGTCCGAGAACGTCGTGCGGTACATGTCCGTGTCGGCGATGCCTCGCGTGATGCCCTGGAGGGTCGCGGCGCTGCTGTCGCAGTCGTCGGTCGCGGGCATCACTCGCGCGCTGGGCTCGGTGCCGCCGGGATCGTTCGGATCCGGGCAGCCTGAGAGGTCGTTCCCGCCGTCGGGGGCGGGCCCCACGCCGGAGTCTTCTTCGAGGATGCCGCCCTCGAACGCCGGAGGGACCGGCGTGGCCGAGTCGCGCGTGCTGGTGCTCGCGTCGATGTCTTCCCCCACGCCGCTATCGGGCGCGCCCTCGCTGCTGCCACATGCCGAAAGCACGATCGCACCCACAGCGAGCGGGGCGAGCACGAGCGCGAGGTCGAACCCAAGAAGTCTCTTCATGAAAGCCTCGTTCGGTCGGGAAAATTCATGCCTTCGCTCGGCGACAGCCCTTCGCGCGGCACGTTGTTCGCCCGGCCCACATCTCTCGACTCTTCACGAAATCGCACGGTCCTGCAAACGCGAAAGCCATGACGCTAGACGTCATGGCTCTCGACGGTTCTGCGATTAGGTCGCGGCTTCAGCGCGTCGTGATCGTCTTGCAGCCGATCACGATGCGGATCTTGCCGTCCGGGTCGGCCTTGACCTCGGTGCACGCCGCGCCGTTCAAGATGACCTTGGTCGGGTTCGTCGCGTTGTCGTAGCTCCACCCGTCGGTGCCGTTTTGGGGGACCGGCTTCTGCACGCCTGCGCCGGTCGTGTAGATGACGTTCACCTTCGTGGGATCGATCGCGCCGGCGCCCTGCGGCTTCTCGAGGGTAAACTCGCAGGTGGCGACCTTCTCGCGGATCTTGTTGATGGCGGCGAGGAAATCGTCCTTGATTTGCGCTGCGGTCTTCGCGCCCGGGGTCACCTGGAAGTGGCAGGGCTTGCCGGTCGTGTTGGTGTCGGACCAGGTCGGATCGCAGCCGGTCTCGGGGGCGCCGCCCGCTTGCGCCGCGGCCCCGAGGAACACCTCGTCGTACTGATCGACGCGCGCGGTGGGGTTGCCCACGCCGACCACGAATACGGTCGCGGAGGGCGTGCCGCTCTTCGTCTCGTTGATGGCGGCGATGACGTCGGCGTTGGCTTGCGGTTGGGTGAGGGTGCCCGCGTTGGGCACGCCGTCGGTCATCATGACCATCACGTATTTGCCGCCGGGGAGCACCGGAGCCTGCGGCGTGTAGCCGACGAGGATGGGGCGCTGTCCACGTACGGCCGCGGCGAGGGGGGTGCCTTGCGAGGCGTAGACGGGCGGGCTGAGGCGACCCTTCAGCGCGGTCGCCTGGGTCGCGTCCACGTACCCGATCGCGATGTCGGTCTGGGTCGACGACTTCGCGGCGGTGGACGAGAACAGGTACATGCCGACGGCGAGGCTGGGATCCGGCTTCGCGGCGAGACCGTCGAAGAACGCCTTCAGCGCGCCGCGCACGGCGATCCACTTCTTGCCGGACGATTGCGTGGGCTGGTTCGTGAGGTCTTGGCGCGGGGTTACCGTCTCGGGATCGATCTCGCGCTCGCCCGCGACGTAGGCGGTGCCATCGAAGCCATCCATGCTGCCGGAGCCATCGATGACGAGCATCATATAGACGGGGATGCGACGCGCCTCGGCGGTGGCCTGCGCGCAGCCCGAGTCGAGGTCGAACGGGCTCGTGCTGCCGTCCCCGATGTCCGCGTCACCGAAGTTGCCCGGGTTGGGGAACGTGGGCGCGCTCGTGTCGAGCGTGTTGCCGGCGTCGAACGCGCTGTTCGGCTCGGAAGAGCCGCACGCGGGCGCGAGGGCAGCCGTGAGCGCGGTCAAGGAAAAAACGAAGGGGAGGAGTGCCGCGGGCCGAAGACGCAACGCCATGATAACGCTGCGATACCACGCTCGAGGCTCGGACGCCGGTCGAATCGGACAGGTTCGTCAGGGAAGATCGTCGTTGCGCGATCGTATCCGCGCCGTCGTCGCGCCACGTGACCTCGGAGGCGGCCGCGACCGTCGCCGGTGCCATTCATGGTAGGCCCGAAAGATGAGCGACGCGGAGAACCTCCCGCCTGGAAACGACGGCCTGCCCCTCCTCGGCGAGACCCTCGCATTCCTGTCCGACATGTTCGGCTTCATGCGCAAACGCACCGCCGAGCACGGTCCAGTATTCCGCTCGAGCATCCTCGGCAAGCCTACGATTTTCATCTCTGGGGCCGACATCACGGACAAGTGGCTCGACGAAGAGCTCGTCGAGCGAGCCGGCTCCTTCCCCAAGCCGGTCGCGGAGATCTTCGGCGGCACGAGCCTCCCGCTCCTCGACGGGCCCGCGCACAAGACACGAAAAGCGCTCGTCATGGCCGCGTTCGGGCTCGACATGCTCCCGTCGTATCTGCCCAAGCTCGACCGCGTCGTCGCGGACGCGTTCGCGCGCTGGACGCGCACGTATGCGGAGCGAGACTTCGTGTGGCTCGACGAGCTCAAGCGGGTCGCGATCGAGGGCATCGCGGCGACGATCCTCGGCGTCACCGAGGGTCCGGATCTCGCGAGCTTGCTCGACGACTACAAGGCAGTCACGCGCGGCTTCGCGGGCCTCCCGATCCCGCTCCCCGGCACGGCCTACTCCGGGGCGCTCGCGGCGAAGGACCGGCTGCTCGCGCGCTTCCGAAAGCATATCGCGGCGCGCAAGGAAGCTCCCGCGGACGACGGCCTCTCTAGGCTCCTCGCGGCGCGATCCGAAGCGGGGGACGTGCTCGCCGCGAAGGACATGGCGCTCGAGCTCCATCACGTGTTCATCGCCGGGCTCATCATCTTCGCGGAGCTCGCCGCCGCGATCGTGGCCCTCACGAAGGACACCGCGATTCGAGATCGCCTCCGCGCCGAGATCGCAGAAAAGGCGCCCGGTCGCGGAGCGGTCACGATCGCGGACCTCAAGCGCATGCCGTACTTGCTCCGTGTCGTGATGGAGACGAAGCGCCACTGCCCGAACGTGCCGGTGAGCTTCGGCCGCGTACGAAAGACATTTTCGCACGGGGGTTACTCGTTTCCGAAGGGCCACTTCCTCTTCATGGCGGTCGGCGAACAGAACATGCAGCGCATCTTCGCGCAGCCCGAGCGCTTCGATCCGGAGAGGTTCGCGGCGCCGCGGTCCGAGCACGAGCGGCACCCTCACGCGTTCCAGCCGCAAGGCGCGGGCACCGAGCACGGCCACCACAAATGCGCCGGGGCGGAGCTCTCCACGCTGTTCATGCAGGTCTTCCTCGTGCGCCTCGTGCGCGACCACGAGTGGACCTTGCTCGATCGTTACGAGGAGCTCCGTTGGGACGTGGTGCCGCCGGAGCCGAAGCACGGGCTCAAGGCGCGGGTGAAGTCGCGCGCATGATCGCGGCCGAGGAGAGCGCCGTCCGAACGAACGACGGCGACATCGCGACGACGCTCTATCGATCCGCGTCGATGGGGACGGGGATGGGGATGGGGATGGGGATGGGCACGGGGGGCTCGGTCCTGATCTTGGCGCCCGGGGCAGGGGCCTCGCGCGCGCACCCGTTCATGACCACGGTGGCCGCGGCGATCGCGGAGGCGGGGGTGCACGTACGCACGTTCGACTTCGCTTACATGACGGCACGGAAAAAAGCGCCCGATCGTATGCCCAAGCTCGTCGCGACCTACCGCGCGGTGCTCGACGACACGCGCGCGCGCTTCGGTGGGAACGTGATCGTGGGCGGCAAGTCGATGGGCTCGCGTGTCGCTTGCGAGATCGCGTGCGTCGCGCACGAGGCCGCGATGCGCGACGTGCTCGCGGTGGTCTCGCTCGGGTACCCGCTCGCGCCGAAGGGCAGGGAAAAGGAGCGGGTCCCACGCGAAGCGCTGTTCGCGCGCACCCCACTCGCACACTTGGTCGTGCAAGGCTCGCGCGACGCGTTCGGCGGCGATCTCGTCATGCGCGAGGTCGTCGCCAAGGTGCCGCTCGCGCGACTCGCGATCGTCCCCCACGCCGACCACGCCTTCGAGACGGCGAAACGCGACCGCGGGCCGCGATCGCCGGAGGACGTATGGCGCGACGTCGGGACGCTCGTCGCGACCTTCGTCGGGGAGCTCGCGACGGGCCTGTGACGAGCGACCGCGCGTCGCGCTCGCGGTGCGCGGGTGGGCCCGTCGTATCTTTTCTCGTTTCCACGCGCGCGTCGCCGCGGCGTTCGCATACCATCGGCACGATGACGGAGCGTGAGGTCGCCTTCGATACGAACGATGCCTTCGTGCGCCCCCTCGTAGAGGGCGCGACGCGGATCACCCTCGAGCTCTTCGACGAGCACCAGGCGCCGGAAGCGATCGGCGAGGTGGTCTCGAATGTTCATGAATTTGCTGGAGAAATGGCGCGCACGCTCACCGAACGGGTAGACGAGGTGCGTCGCCTCCCGCTCGCGTGCGAGGCGGGTTGCTCGTACTGCTGCCGCGGCACGCCGGTGCTCCTCTCCGCGCCAGAGGCCCTCGCGCTCGCCGATCACCTGCGCCGCACCCGCACGGGCGACGAGCTCGTCGTGCTCCGCGCCCGCGTCGCAGAAACACTGGAGCGGGTGAAGGACCTCGACATCGACCAGCGCGCGGAGGACAAAACCCCGTGTCCGCTCCTCGACCTCGAGACTGGGGCGTGCACCGCCTACGAGGCGCGTCCGATCGCGTGTCGCGCCTACAACTCGTGCGACAAGGCTCGCTGCGCGGAGGCCTTCGAGGGCAGCATCGCGAGCCCGGTGTTGCCGTCGAACCCGATCCTCTTCCGCGCGACGCACGCGACCGGCTTCGGGCTCATGGTCGCGTCCGAGCTTCGCGGCCGCGAGGTCGGGCCCTACGAGCTCGTGAACGCGCTCCACACCGCCCTGGGAGATGCCTCCCTCGTCGAGGCGTGGCACCGCGGTGAGGCCGTGTTCACCCACTCCAAGCTCAGCGACGAGGGCGCCATCGCCTACCGCGATCGCATCCAGGGCATCGCGCGCGACTTTCGTGATGGGCGCATGCGGGAGACCGAGAAGGTCGCCGCGAAGCTCGATCCGGACGCGCGCCGCCGCGAGCGAAATCGCCGCAAGTCCCAAGGAAAAAAGCGATGAGAGCCCCCGAGCCGGCGCTCTTTCGGGCCCTCGTTCGGAAGCTCCACGCGCGCTCGATCGCGGGCGCTGCCCTCGTGCCGGCGGCGTGCGGCACCCTCGTGATGGCCGCGTGTGGCACCCAAGGCTCGGTCATGCAGGCCGAAGTGCACATTCCACCGCAGCCGAGCGCGCCGCCCGCGAAGGTGCTCCGCGCGGCAGGGGTCGTCGCCAAACCCGCAGCGTCGGCGGACCCGGGCGCCCCGATGGACGAGGGCGACGACGACGAGACCGCCGACGACAGCGACACCTGCGGCGACGTCGACGCGCGGTCCGTTTCTCGTCCGCAAGGCGCGTGCAACGACATGACACCGCCGGCGTCGGTCGCGGTCTGCCGTGGCTGCGGCCAGAGCGGCTTCGGCGCCTCGAAGTGTGCAACCTACAAGCAATTGTTCAAGCCCCGGATCGCGAAGGTCGCCCTCGATTGCCTCGCCGGGCTCGGCGGGCGATGCGACTCGTGCGCCGTTTACGCGTGCGGTGATCGCGCGATGAAGGGCTCGTGCCCCGATCCCAGCGCCGACGTGGAGTGCCGCGCGCTCGCGAAGCTCTGCCCCGCGATGCCGATCGACATCTGCGGGCGCTACATGTCCGCTCTCTTGCCCGCCGGCCGCGCGAAGCTGAAGGCCTGCATGAGTCGCTGCTCCCTCTACAGTTGCGCGGAGGGTCTGTGAGCCGCCCGCCGATTGCACGCGCTTCCAGCGTCGCGATCGACGGCGCGACGGTGCTCCTCACGGGGGCCTCTTCGGGGATCGGTCTCGAGCTCGCGAAGCTCTTCGCGCCGCGGGTCGCGCGCCTCGTCTTGGTCGCGCGGCGGAAGGAGCGACTCGAGGCCCTCGCGAAGGAGCTCCGAGCGGCGAGGCCCTCCCTCGAGGTCGACGTGGAGGTGGCCGACTTGGGCGTCGTCGACGAGGCGATCGCGCTCGTGGCGCGGCTCGCCGAGCGCGGCGTGGAGGTCGACGTGCTCGTGAACAACGCGGGCGTCGGCGTCATGGGCATGCTCGACAAGGCCGATCCCGCGCGCATCCGCGCCATGATCGATCTGAACGTGACGAGCCTCGTCGCGCTCACGCAGGCCTGCGTTCCGGGCATGGTCGCGCGCGCCAAGGGCGGCATTTTGAACATCAGCTCGGGCGCGGGGCTCACCCTGATGCCCGCCTTCGCGGCGTACGTGGGCACGAAGCACTTCGTGACCGGCTTCTCGGACGCGCTCCGCTGCGATCTCTCCGGGACCGGCGTCACCGTCACGCAGGTGTGCCCCGGCCCCGTCGCGACCGAGTTCGAGGAGACGGCCGGCAATTTCACGGGCATGAAGGTGCCCGCCTTCGTCGAAATTTCCGCAAAAAGCTGCGCAAAGAGCGCGTTTTCAGCCTTCGCGCGTGGGCGCGCCATGGTCGTGCCCGGCTTCGTCATGGGCATCGTGATGGCGTTCGTGGCGGTCACCCCGCGCTGGCTCGTGCTCGCCTACACCGCGATCGCCGCGCGTATGCTGCGCAAAAAAGAGAACGCGCTCCGGCCCTGAGAAGATCGCGCGGCCGACGTGTCAGGCTCGGTTGCGTCGCGATCCTCGGACCGGCGGCGCCGCAGAACGCCGGGCTCCGTGAGACGGGGTGACCTTTACATCGCGCCTCCACACGCCCACATTGACGCTGTGTTCACCTTCCGAATCGGCACCATTCCGGTCCAAGTCCACGGCTCGTTCTTCCTGACGATGCTGCTTTTCAGCGCCGGAAGCCTGCGAAACCCGGCCATGGTCGTCGGATGGATCGTCGCCGCGTTCGTCGCCGTGCTCATGCACGAGCTCGGTCACGCGTACGCGGGCCGCTTCTTCGGGCTCACCCCCGCGATTCAGCTCCACGGCATGGGCGGCCTCACCACGTGGCTCGCCGGCAAGCGGATCAGCCCCGGCAAACAAATCATCGTGAGCCTCGCCGGCCCCCTCGTCGGCATCGCGGTGGGCCTCCCGCTCTTCCTCGCGGCGCCTTCGATGAAGCTCTCGGCGATGCAAGCCGGGCTCGTCAGCGCGATCGTGTTCGTGAACCTCGGCTGGGGCGTGCTCAATCTGCTCCCGATCCTGCCTCTCGACGGCGGGAACATCATGTCGTCGTTCTTCCAGCTCGTCTCTCCCAAGCGCGGCGAGACGGTCGCGCGGTTCGTCTCGATTTTCGTCGCGGTCGTGGCGGCGGCCTACGCCGTTTACGTCGGGTGGATCTTCGCGGGCATGCTCGCGTTCCTCTACGGCGTAAGGAATTTCCAGGCCATTCGCGCGGGTCGTAAGGCCGAGGTCGAAGAGGTTCCCCTCGCGGCGGCGATGGCCGAGGCCTACGCCGCGCTCGAACGCGAGGACGGCGCGACCGCGATTCGCATCGCCGAGCCGGTGCTCCTCAAGACGTCGTCGAACGAGCTCAAGATCACCGCCATCCGCGTGCTCGCCTATGCCCGCATGCTGGAGGGGCAGTGGGGCCACGTGATGGCGATCCTCGAGCGCTTCTCGCCGATCATCGGCCCGGAGGACCTGGGCAAGTTCGAGCGCACGGCAGAAGAGATGGGCCGCCCCGACGAAGCCAAGCGGATCCGCGCACTCCGCGACGCCGAAGGCGCCGTCCCCGCCGCCTGACGGGGGCCAAGCGCTAGCTTCGCACGAGAAAGAATCAAGGACTATCTTGACTGGGATGGGGTGGCAGGCCCCCACGGTGTGGGCAGTGTCGTACAAAAGGGGGATGCGCGAGCGCTTCTTCTGAGGAAGACTCTTCGATGCCCCGCGTATTGGTCGGATGAGTCACCGTTCATGAAAGGTCGCCCCCAAGCCTCTGATCTTCTCGTACCCAGCGCGGGTTCTTCGCGCGATTTGGGTGAAGAGGAGTCGGGCGTTCGGGAGCGGTCGGCGCGTGAGCGCGAGGCGGAGGGCCGCGCGATTCAGGTTCAGCTCGAGCGCGAGTGCGGTGCGCTCGTGCAGGGGCTCGAGGGGGTGCGCTTCGCGTTCCACGGCCGGGTCGGGCCAGAGGCGCGCACGCTGAAGGGCCACGCGCAGGCGCTCGCGCATGTCCGCGACGGCTTCATGCAGGTGCTCGGCACTGTCGGCGCGGCGCCGCGGTTGCTCCACGAGCGGAGCGCGTTCGTCGAGTATCTGCGAGGGCTCGCCGCCTTTTGCCACGCGACCCTCGAGGCGATCGGCGAGCACGCTCGATCGCTCGATCCGCAGGGAAAGTCGCCTCGCGGGATGGAGCTGTCGTTCCACGTGGAGCTCGCGAAGAACCTCCATTTCGACGAGCTCGAGGACGAGGTCGGCGCGGAGCTCCACGAGGCGGGCGCTTACGACCCGGCGGTAGACGCGGTTCGCGCGGCGATGGACCGCCTCTTCCACGTCGCGCGCGCCCTCGAAAATCGCCTCTAGCGGGCAGCTCGGCTCTCGCGATTTCGGCGGAGCGGCCAGGCTTGCCAGGTCGACGCGCCCACGACCCCAGCAGCGCCCGCGGAGCGGGGATAGGTGGATTCGCTTTGTGAGCGCTCAGAATGATCTACGCTTGGCGTCCCATGGGGAAAAAGCGCGTAAGTGAGGTGTTCGCGGAGACGGCCAAGAAGCTGGGGGCGCGCACGGCGCTCAAGGTGAAACGGAACGGGGCGTGGGTCGCCACGAGCTGGGAGGGCTACTACGCGCTCTCGCGGCGCGCGGGCCGCGCGTTGATGGCTCTCGGCATGCAGAAGGGCGAGTCGGTCGTGCTCATCGGGTTCAACTCGCCCGAGTGGGTCATCGGCGACGTGGGAGCGATCCTCGCGGGCGGTGTGCCGGCCGGGATCTACACCACGAACAGCCCAGCCCAGTGCCGCTACATCGCCGCGCATTGCGACGCGCGCGTGGCGTTCACCGAGAACGAGACGCAGTCGAAGAAGTTCGTCGAGATCCGCGGCGAGCTCCCGAAGCTCGTCGCGATCGTGCAGATGTCCGGCACGCCGAAACAAGAGGGCGTGCTCTCGTGGGAGGAGTTCCTCGCCAAGGGCGACACCATCACCGACGCGGACCTCGACGCGCGGATCGAAGCGCAGTCCCCGGACGACGTCTGCACCCTCATCTACACCTCGGGCACGACCGGCGATCCGAAGGCCGTCATGCTCAGCCACGACAACGTCACGTGGACGGCGGACATCTCCACGTCGCACATGCGCTTCGGCCCCGACGACGTGAGCTTGAGCTACCTGCCGCTCAGCCACATCGCCGAACAAATGCTCACGCTCCACGGCCCGATGCGGATCGGCTCTACCGTGTACTTCGGGGAGAGCCTCGAGGCCCTGCCAGACAACCTGCGCGAAGTTCGGCCCACGTTTTTCTTAGGTGTTCCGCGCGTTTGGGAGAAGATTCAAGCCAAGATGGTGGCGGCGGGCGCGGCCGCACCTCCGATCCGCAAGAAGCTCGTCGCGTGGGCGAAGAAGATGGGCCTCGAGTCCGGTTACGCCGATCAGCGCAACGAGGCGAAGCCGTTCCTCTATCCGATCGCGAAGAAGCTCGTGTTCGACAAGGTCCGCGAGCGCCTCGGGATGGACCGCCTTCGAGTCGCCGTCACCGGCGCCGCGCCGATCTCCAAGGACACCCTCGAGTTCTTCTTGTCGCTCGGGATCCCGCTCCTCGAGGTGTACGGAATGAGCGAGTGCACCGGGCCGGCGAGCTTCTCCGCTCCCGACTCGTACCGCACCGGCAAGGCCGGTCGCATCGTGCCCGGGACCGAGCTCAAGATCGCGGAAGACGGGGAAATTTGCTTTCGCGGTCGCCACATCTTCAAGGGCTACTTGAAGGACGAAGGCGCCACGTCCGGCGCGCTCGACGGCGAGGGCTGGCTCCACTCCGGCGACATCGGCACCCTCGATCCGGACGGTTTCGTTCAAGTGACCGATCGCAAGAAGGACCTCTTGATCACCGCCGGCGGCGAGAACATCGCGCCGCAGGTCATCGAGGGGGCGCTCAAGTCGCTGCCCGTCGTAGGCCAAGCGGTGGTCCTCGGCGATCGCCAGAAGTACCTCGCCGCGCTGCTCACGCTCGATCCGGAGCGCGTCGTCAAAGAGGCAGAAGAGTGCGGCAGCCCCGCCCGCGACGTGGCCTCTGCGTCCACCGATCCGGTCTTCTACGCGCACATCGAGAAGCAGATCGCGGGCGTGAACGCGACCCTCGCGCGCGTTCAAACGATCAAGAAATTCAAAATCTTGCAGAACGACTTCACCATCGACGGCGGCGAGCTCACCCCGACGATGAAGATCAAACGCAAGGTCGTGAACGAGAAATACAAAGCCGAGATCGACGCGCTCTACCCTGCTGGCAGCGAGTAGAGCGCACGAGTCAGCGCCCGTGAGACGAGGTGGACGCATCGAGAGCGTCCGCCTCGTTTCGTTTTGTCCCCGCCGCGGCGCCGTTCGAAACGAGGAGAGACGGCCCGTCGCGCCGTCCCTCATCGAGCATCATGTGTATGCAGACTGCACAGGTCGGCAGCGGGCGACGCGTCAGCGCGCGCAGGGCTCGGCGTAGCGTCCGAGCCAGACTCCCTTGGTGTCCGTTTTGTCGTAGCCATCGGAGTAGAAGCCGCGGAGACCGCCCCCTTCGCCGCTCGCGCGGTTGCCCCAGAGGCCGTTGAACGCGCCTTCGTCGTAGGTACCTCCGAAGAGACCGCGGTGCCCGCCTTCGCTCGCGATGTACTTGCCGAAGAAGACCTTCTTGCCTTTCGCCTTCGCGAATCCCCAGATGCCTTTCGCGCGGCCGATGCGCTTGCCCTCGTCGTCGAGCACGGTGCCCTTGAGCTTGCCGATACCGGGCTTCAGCTTGGACCAGTGACCGAACACGAAGCCGTTCGTACAGCCGGGGGCGTCCGGGAAGCCGACCCACGCGAGCGCGTTGCGACCGTCGCCGAGGGGGGCCACGCCTCCGACGTCTCGGGCGAGGGTGGACAGGTCGATGTCGGCGTCGAGCGCGGTGGTGCGGAAGTGGAGCATTTGCGCACCGGCGGGGACGGCGACCTTGAGCACCAAGCCGTCGACGGCGGGGTAGGTGCGCGAGCTGAACGCGATCGACTTGGGGTCCGTGCGCGGGGACACGGAGTCTTTGTCGTCGAAGCGGAGTGTCTCGGTGAGGGCGATCGCGCCGGCGTCGACGGTGATGGAGCCGGACCAGTCGATCTTCTGCGGTACGGGCTGCGCGGTGGAGGCGTCGTCGGCCTTCGGGAGGTGGCCCCACAGGAGCACGAGCTTGTAGGTGCGCGCGGCGACCGGCGCTTGGGCGAGGAAGTTCGTCCCGTCGGCGAAGCGCGGCTCGAAGCCAACGAGCTGGCTCACCTCGTCGTCGGCAAAATCGGGGGCCTCGTCTTTTGCCTCGAACCCGCCGCTGTTCGACTCGAGCGCGCTCTCGATGCTCGACACCTCGTCGGCGTCGGCCTCGGGCACGCCTGTATCGCTAGAGCAGCCCGCCAACGCGAGAAACGAAACCGAGACGACCGAAAGCAAACCGAGACGCTTCATAGGAGCTCCTTGCGTCCGCCGAGCGAACCCTCACCCCATAGCGAACGTCGTGCCACCCCCACGCCCCAAATTCCCCAACGATTCTCACTCCCTCAA
>JAAFHV010000166.1 GCA_013297655.1 Myxococcales bacterium
TCATCCGCGCGAAGGGGGAAGAGGGCTCGATCTGCTTCGGCTTCGGCGGCGGCCCCCTTACGGCGCCGGACAGCGGCGAGGTGACCGGAATCCTCAGCTTCGGTGAGGCTTGGTGCGGCGAGGAGCCCTCTACCGCGAACTACTTCGTGCCCTTCGAGCACCCTGCGAACGCGGCGTTCGTGCGCGAGGCCCTCGCGGCGCAGTGACGCAACGTCGGGGCGGTAGCCGCGAGGCGTAGTCACGACGGCGACGAAAAATGGGCCTCCCGTCGACGCGACGCTTCCAACGTGCCGCCGATGTGAGGCACCGTGCGCGCGCCATGGAAGACTCGCTCGTGCTCGCGCCCACCCCCGATCCTCGTGTGTTCCTCGCGCCCGATGGCAAGCGCCTCTCTCCTCCTCCGGGTTGGGTCTGTTTGCCTCCCGGCGACGCGGCGCTGACCCGGCGCGTAAAACAGGCGGGACCGTCGTGGGCAGTCGTCGAGAAGAAGGGCCGAAAGACGTTCTCGAAGGGGCTCTGGGCGCCGGCGATCAACGTGGAGTCGGTGCGCGCGGCGCTGGCGTCCGAGCGCTCTACGGAGGCGTATGCCAAGAAGCGGGCGAGCGACGTCGACCGCCGCGAGCGCACGCAGGCTGCGTTCGTCGTCGCGTTCGAGCAGGAGGTGCTCGCGTTCCTCCGCTTCGGGGCGCGCTTCGAGGAGCACGCCCGCGTTCTCGCGCGCCGCGTCGCCGAGCACGCGACTCCGGTGGGGAGCGGCACTGTCGCGCGCACGAAACGAATCTCCGTCGCCGAGCGCGCCGAAGCCGCGGTCATCGCGTGGATGCGCCACCAGACGACGGCCTACGACAACCTGGTGATCCCGCGCATCAAGGGGAAGCGGCGTGAGGTACGGCGCGAGCTCGCCGGCATCTCGCGCGCGCTCCTCGATTTGCACCGGAGGGAGACCGCCCACGAGCCCCGCGCCTGCTCGCTCTGTACCGCCCTCGCGAGCCCACCGCGCGTCGGAAACGACCTCGACGTGGATGATTTGCTGATTTGAAGGGACAGACTGGCGAATGTCGCGGAGAGGCGACACGAGACGGCCGCGACGTGCCTCCGATCCGCGCGCGCGTCGCCGCCGGGCGACGTTCGTGCAATGACCACGTCGCTCGAGGCCGACGTGTGGCGGACGGGGTCGACACCGCGCTAGGACGGACACGCGTCGTTCTCGTGCTTTGTTAGGGGCGCCCCCTCGGGCCGGCAAGCGGCGACTCGGGCATGCGACATGCAATGGCCTCGAGCGGAGGTACAGATGATGACCGCTCCCCCGCGTCGTTCGGCCCTGGCCGCGTTCTTCGTCGTGAACTTGCTCGCCGTCTCGATCGCCCTCGGGCTCTCCGGGAGTGTGGTCCTCGTGAGCTGGCTCGTACCCGACAGCGCCGACAGCGTGCCGGGTGTCGCGATCGATTAGATACGAGAGCAGCATCCGAGCTTCTCTGAAGTTCTCGGCGGCACCACGAGATCCACCGTCGTGATCACGAGCGCGCTCGATTCCGTGGCCTCTACGGTGCGCGGTCGGTGGCGGTGCGCCTCGACTCACGACTGGCGATCACCGACTCCATCTTACGAAGGTAGAGCGGCGGTACGAACGAGACGATGGCCATCATCGCGATCCCGTAGGGGATGTAGTCGGCGTCCTCGAACAACGTGAGCCGCTCGAACCCGTGCGCCGGTTTGTCGTGGTGGTGCTTGTGGAGGCCCGCGTTGAAAATGAACCAGTTGACGACCTTGTCGTTCGACTCCCACGTGTGCTCGGGCGCGATCGGATCGGCGCCTCGACCGTCGCTCGACGCGCGGGTGAGCGCATAGTGCGAGATGTAGTTGAAGAGCTCCATGAAGGCGATCGACACGACCGAGACGACGAGCAAAAACACCAGCGCGCGCGGACCGGCGAACGCCGCGAGGAGCGCCCACACGACCACGGTGACCGCCGCGTACACGACGACGAAATTGCCTAGGCCATAACGGCGCTCTCCCCTCCGACGAAGGCGCGCCGCCTCGATCCGCAGGCCGCCGACGAAGCCGTGCACCATCGCGCGGTAGAGAAACCCGTAAATCGTCTCGCCGCGGCGCGCGGTGCCCCAGTCGCCGTGGAGGCCCACGTTCACGTGGTGTCCGCCGATATGGGACGAATAGAAATGTCCGTAGCTCGACGTCGCGTAAATGGCGATCCCGAGCGCACGATCGAGGGGGGAACGTTTGTGGATGAGGTCGTGTCCGGCGAGCCCGCCGACGGTGCCGGCCATGCACGCGAGCGACGCGCCGGCCCCGATGGTCTCCAGTGTGCCGAGCCGACCCGTCGCGACGAGGTAGACGACATACGGATAAACGGCCACGTGGAGCACGCCGTAGACCCAGAGCTGAATACGAGCCCCCCGCCGGAGCGCCGCCACCTCTGGCTCACGGGGGCGGCTTTTGGCGCCGATGCCGCTCGCGTTCAACAGCACTTCGACCACGCTGAGCACGACGAACAGGACAAACGCACCCGCGAACGTGAACATGCCCCGAAGCGCGACCCCGACCGCGACGATGGCAGGCAAAAAGACGGCGAGGGTGCGCACGAGCACGGCCACCCGAACCTCGGCTCGTGACGTCATGGCTCGCTCCTCTCGGCCGACAGAGGCTCACGGAGCGGGCGGACGAGGGCGCGCGCGAGGGCGAGCACCGCCCCGCTGCGACTCGTCGTGCGGTAGACGAGCCCGTGCCGCGCCGCGAACGCGCGGACGAAGGGCGCCACCGCGGGGTAGTGACAGCTCGGCATCGTCGGGAAGAGGTGATGCTCGACGTGCAAATCGAGGCCCCCGGAGAGCCAGCGCCAGACGACCCCCGCGTTCTCGATGTTCTGCGTCCGCTCGAAGACGGCGCGCACGTAGCTCTGCGGCGCCTTCGTGCTCATCGGGAGATGAAAGTGGTTGAGCCCGGCCATGAACGCGAGCACCGAGCCGGCCACGAACGGGACGAACAAGAGTGGATACGCACATGTGCGCGCTGCGAGCGCGACGACGAGCGACCAACGCACGGCGAGCGCGACGAGAATGCCAATCTGGCGCCGCTCGAAGCTGTAGACGAACGCGCTCGCGATGAGGGCGGGGCCGGCGACAGGCACGATCCCGAAGAACCACTGAAAGAGCCTCCCGCGGCGAAAGATCTGCGGCTTCTGTGCGGCGCTGCGGGCATCCCACGCGAGCGGCCCGGTCTCGAGCGCGCGATCGAGGCCAATCACGTTCGTGAAACCGTGGTGTACCCGGTGGACACCGTAGTGATAGCCCTGCTGCGGCATGCCCAATACGAGGATTCCGAGGCATTCGATCGCGCGGCGGGCGGTGACCTCGCTCGCGAAGACAGCGTCGTGGCCGGCGTCGTGGATCCACCAGACGGCGTCGATCGTGCCCGCGAGCACGAGCGCGAACGACAGCCAACGAGAGACACCGAAGACGGCGATCCCGAGGCCGAAGAGGGCGAGCCAGCGGACCACGTCGAACACGAGCCGCGCCTTCGGATAGACGAAGAACCCGCGCGCGCGGAGCTCACGCTCGAGCACCATCGCGTCGCGATCCACGACGTCACGCGTGCTCTCGTCGAACGGCCCCACGTAGAAGCGACGCAACATGCGCTGCGCTCGCGTGCTCTTTCCGTGTGCGTTCGCGAGCGCGAAGGTGCCGTCTTTCCCCGCGAGGGCGCCGAGGAACGCGCCGCCGGGGTGGCCTTTCGCGAACCGGGTCACGTCGAGCACGTCGGCGCCGACGACCACGTAGCCTCGCGCGCGCACCTCGCTCATCGGGATACGTTCGGTCGTGGCGGGCGGGTGGCGAAGCGGGGAGGGCGGGCCGTTCGTCCGGTGGTCGTCGCGCTCGCGGGCGCTCTCGAGGCCCTTCACGCTGCCCCGTGCTCGAACGTGACGGAAGAGCGCGGTGGCTCCTCGCGCCGGTCGGCGGCGCGCGCGCGGATCGTGTGGAGCCCGAAGTGCCGTGTGACGGCGAGGGCCGACACGACGCCGTCCTCGTGAAATCCGTGTCCGGTGTAGCTCCCGCAGAAGAAGGTGGCGTCCTTGCCCTGAAGGTCCTCGACCCGCGTTTGGCTCGCGACCGCCTTTGCGTCGAAGATGGGATGTCGGTAGTCGAACTTGGCAATCGTGCGGTGGCGGCGGCCGCCATCGTCGTCGAGGGTGAGGAAGTAGTCCGGCGCGGTGACAGGGAGTCGCTGAACGCGGTTCAGGTGGTAGCTCACCGTCGTGCGTCCGTAGCGGGTCACCGCGTTCCAGCTCGCCCACATGCGTCTATCGCGGTGCAACACGGCAGGATCGCCGTGGAGGAGCACGCGGCTCGTGTTGTAGCGGAACGCGCTCAGCACGCGGGTCTCGTCCGGGGAAGGGGATTGGAGGAGCGCGAGGGAGTCGTCGGCGTGGGTCGCGAGGACGACGGCGTCGAACGGGTGGCGCTCACCTTTCGTGACGATGGTGACAGGGTCTTTCGCGCGCGGGTGCCGTTCGATGCGGACGACAGGGGTGGAGAGCCGAATCCGGCCGCGGAACCGGTCGCGAAAGGCGCGCACGTACACGCCGCTCGCCCCGTCGAACGTGCGCCACGCGTCGCCGCTCTCGCCGTGGAGGAGCTGGTGATTCATGAAAAACTGGAGGATCGCGCGCGCGGGATAGTCGAGGACGAGCCGGCCCGGGAGGGACCAAATCGCGGTCGCGAGCGGCACGACGAGGTCGTCGCGAAACAAACGAGAGTATCCCTCGAGGTACGCGCCGAGCGTGAGCGACTCTGGAATACGCGCCGCCAGCATGTCGGCGTGGGCGCGGCGGCGAAAGAGCAAGAGCTCCGCGAACATGCGATAAAACCCTGGCCGCACGAGGTTCTTTCGCTGGACGAACAGCGAGTCCAAACCTCGCGCGAGGGCATAGTGCAGGTTCGTGTCGTAGTCGGCGAACGAGGCCGACATCTCCGCTGGCCGCGTGTCGTGGTTTACGCCGAGATCGACCAAGAGCTCGCAGAAGCGCGGGTAGTGGCGCCCGTTGTAAATCAAGAACGCCGTGTCCACATCGACCGAACCGCCGCGCCCGTCGTCGACCGCGACGGCGTGGGCGTGGCCCCCGAGGCTCGTGCCCGCCTCGAAGAGCGTGACGTCGTGCTCGCGTTGGAGCACATGGGCAGCGGTGATTCCGGAGATCCCCGCGCCCACGACCGCGATGCGGCGCGGCCGGTTGCCGAGGCCCTTCCCCATCGTCGTCATCGCGCGCGCGCCTCGACGATCGAGGCCGCTTGCGGGGTGCCCGGCTTGCTGAGCGCGATCTGCCATAGTTGCCAGTTGCGTGCCCGGAAGCCGCCCGCGAACCCGAGCAAATAGAGGTCCCACATGCGCTTGAAGCGCTCGGAGTAACGCGCCGAGAGCTCGGGCCACGCGTGGCGAAAGTTTCGATGCCAGGCGAGGAGCGTCTTCTCGTAGTCGGGGCCGAAGTTGTGCCAATCTTCCATCACGAAGAGGCCTTCCATCGCCGCGCCGAGCTGCGCGATCGACGGGAGCATTCCGTTCGGGAAGATGTACTTGTCACTCCAGGGATCGCCGCGCTTCGTGCTCACGTTGTGTCCGATGGTGTGGACGAGGGCGAGCCCGTCGGGGGTGAGGACTTTGTCGATGACCTCGAAGAACGTCCGGAAATTGCGGTATCCGACGGCCTCGAGCATGCCGATCGACACCACACGATCGAACGTCTGCGCGGCGGCGGGGATCGCGCGATAGTCGTCGAGCACGAGCGTGACGGGGAGATCTTTGCAGCGCTCTTTTGCGATCGTGGTCTGTTCGACGGAGACGGAATAGCCCACGCACGTGACGCCGTAGGTCTCGCTCGCGTACTTCATGAAGGCGCCGAAGCCGCAGCCGATGTCGAGCACCCGCATGCCCGGCTCGAGGCCGAGCTTTCGGCACACGAGGTCCATCTTCGCGATCTGGGCGGCGCCGAGGTCGTCGGCGTTTTTCCAGTAGCCGCACGTGTAGACGAGGTTTTCGTCCAGCATTTTGGCGAACAAATCGTTTCCCGCGTCGTAGTGCGCCTCGCCGACTTGGAACGCGCGCCGCGGCGACTGCATGTTCGCGAGGCGGGCCATGAGCACGCGGCCGAGCACCGGGAGCGTGGGCGGATCTTGGTCGAGCTTCGCGGCGAAGAGGCGCGCGGCGAGCTGATCGAGCGCGTCGCAGTCCCACATGCCATCCATGTAGGACTCACCGAACCCGAGGGTGCCGCTCAGCATCGCGCGGTAGGCGCGTGGGTCGCGGATCCGGATGTCCCACGGCGCGCGCCCGTCGATGGTCACGTTCGCGCGGGAGAGCAGCTCCGTGACCGCGCGCCGGTCGCGGCCGAAGCGGCTCTCGAGAGACAAGGAAGGGAGCGAAGAGGCCGGCTGCGCGTCGAGCATGGGAGCGTTAAAGCTCACCGCGCCCGAACGGCCAGTGACCGCGCGGGCCAACCCGATGACCGGCGAGGCCACCTCCGAGTTTCGTGGCGTCGCCGCGCGACGGCCCTTCCTTCGCGGCGAAGGGATGGTAAGTCAGGGGCGGGATGGGCAAGGGGCAGACGGGACGGACCGCCGATCGGGTCGCAGCTCGGGGCGAGGGGATTCGGGGCGAGGCCGTGCGCGACAAGCGCGACGAGCGCGAACGGGAGTCGGCGCCGCCTCGCCTATCCATCGCGAGCCGCATCGTGTCGCGGGTGGTGGAGCACGCGAAGGCGTGCGGCGTCGACGTCGACGCGCTCCTCCAGGCGTCGGGGGTCGATCCGAACGATCTCGTATTGGGAGGGCGTGTCCCGTTCGCTCCCTACCTCCGTTTGTGGCAAGAGGCCCTCGCGCGCTCGGGTGACCCTGCGTTCGGCTTCGAGGTCGCGCGCACCGGAGGCGGGGCGACGCACGATCTGCTTCGTTTCGTGTGCATGACCGGCGCCGACATGCGCGAAGCGATGAGCCGCGCGAGCCGCTATTTGGCGATTACGACGAACGCTTCTTCGTGGCCAGTCGAGCTCGCGGAGGACACCGCGGTGATTGGCATCGAGAGGCTCGGTGGCTTTCACCCCGACCATCAGGTGCTCGACGAGTTCACCGCGGCCGAAATCGTGACGCTTGGGCGACTCTTTACGGGCGTGGACTGGGTCCCCCGCGAGGTGCGCTTTGCTCATAAGGAGCCTCCACACGTCGAGGTGTATCGCGCGTTCTTCCGCTCTCCGCTCCTGTTCGGGTGCGCGCGCGCGGAGGTGCACGTCGACAAGGACGTGCTCTCGCTGCCGCTCACCAAGGGCGACGCGGCGATGGGCACCTTCTTCGCGGAGGAGGCAGAGAAGCTCTTGGACGCCGAACGATCGGCGGACGTGATTGGTGGCGTGAGGCGCTTGATTCGTGATGGCCTGCGCGGCGAAGCTCCCGCGATTGGCGACGTGGCGGCCGAGCTCGGGATGAGCACGCGCACGCTGCGAAGGCGCTTGGAAGCCGAGAACGTGTCCTTCGTTGGCCTCCTCGACGAGACCCGGTTCGCGCTGGCCAAGCGCTACCTCGAGGGCGGGCGCCTCTCTATCGCGGAGATCGCCTTCTTCGTTGGGTTCTCGGAGCCGAGCGCGTTCCACCGTGCGTTTCGTCGCTGGACGGGCACGACCCCGCAAGCGTACGCGCGGTCATGGGCCGATCGCGCGGAGCGAAGTGTGTGACGCGCGACCGGTCGCCAATCAGTCCTTGAATGCCAAGACTTGCACGGTGGTGCTCGCGCCGTTGTGGAAGCGCCCCTCTGCCACGTCGCGCTCGACCTCTCTGCAGTGCTCGAAACGAAGCCCGGCGAGATCTTCGCGGAGGCCTTCGGTCGTCATCAAGAGCTCGGCCGCGGTGGGGCCGCCGACGCCGGGGCGCGTGAGGTGGGCGGGGCTATACGCCTCGAGCACGAACGCCCCGCCGGGGCGAAGCGCGCGTACACAAGCGCGGTGCAGACGCGCGCGGAGGTCGGGAGGCACGTGCGCCCAAATGGATACGATGCCTGCCCATTGGGATTCTCCTAAGTCGTAGTCGGCGAGGTTGGCGACCACGGTGGTGATCGTGACGCCGCGCTCGCTCGCGAGCTTTTGGGCGTTGGCGAGGCCCACGTCCGAGAGATCGACCGCCGTAACGGCGTGGCCGAGCTTCGCGAGGAACACCGCGTTTCGTCCTTCGCCCTCTGCCAGACAGAGCACGGGGCCGGCGGGGATACGCGCCGCCACGTCGCGCAAGAAATCATTGGGCTCGGTGCCGTACGAGGCAAACGTATCCGTATAGCGTTCATTCCACATGAAACACCTCCAGGGGACTCAGGGTTGCAGGGCTATTCAGGGGCGGTGCGTTCGTCGCCAGTCGCCCGGTGTGGTTCCGTGTGCGCGCTTGAACGCGCGGTAAAAGTGGGACGCGCTCGCGAAGCCGCAGCGCTCGCCGACCGCCTCGGTCGACGCGTCGGTGTGGAGCAAGAGCTGCCGGCCCTCGCTCATGCGCGCGCGGGTAATCCAGCCGACGACCGTCTCGCCGGTGGCCTCTTTGACGAGCGTAGCGACGTGGGCGGGGGAGCGCGCGACGTGTTTGGCGACCTCGCGGAGGGATATTCCCGTGCACGCGCGGCGGTGAATGTACTCGAGCGCTTGCCCCACGATTGGACTCGAGGCGGACGTCGTTCGCGTTCGCGCGGCTGCGCGCGCCTCGCTCGCGCGGAGGATGGCGACCGTGATCTGCGACACATCCGCGTCGATCGCGAGCTCGGCGCCGCTGCTCTCGGTCCCGAGCTCGGCCTCGAGATCACGAAAGACACGCACGAGGCGAGCGCGAGGGGCAGGGGCGAAGTGGCGCGTCGCGCAGCCCCCGCGGCGCACGGTATCGAAGATCGCGCAAAGGCTCTCTCGTGCGGTGGAGGGCGTGGACGAGAGGCAAATCGACACTCCGACCGAGCGCGCCTCCTTCGCGGACACGGTGTAGTGCGCTGCGCCGGCGGGCACGAGGAGCAGATCGCCAGCGCCGAGCTCGTAGAGCCCGTCGAGCCAAAACGTCACGCGCCCACCGAGGAAGAGCGCGATCGAGGCATGATCGTGAGTCACCGCCGGACGGGGCGCGCCGACGACGGAGGCGAAGGTGCGCATCGCGATCCAGCTCCGCGCCGGCAAATGCGTCACGAGCTTCGGCTTGCTCGTGCTGCCTATTGCCGCGCTCGTACGCGGGTGCTGGGACCGTCGTTCCATCGCGACCCAAAGTAGCAGTCGCGCGGCGACCTTCGCTACGCCGTGCCTTCGGGTTGTTCTGCCCGATCTTCCGGTCGGTGCGCGCTCCCTCTCCACGCCGTGCCGAAGCCTCCCGAGAGCACGAAGCGGGGGAAGGTGACGAGCTGCTCGGCGAAGAGCCGCGCGACGATGTCGAGCTTGGAGCGGAAAGGGGCGGGCGGATTGGCCTCGCCCTTGTGTCCCGCGCCTTGGGCCGCGGCGGCGATCGCCATCGCGACGAGCCCGCCGAGGGCAGCGCCGAGGTGGAGCGCGCAGAGCCCGCCCGCCAACGCCATGAGGCCGAGCACGAACATGGGCTGTGTCAGCGCGTGGATCACCAGGTTTTTCCGGCTCGCGTGCGCCAAGGGGTAGGTCTCGCGTTGGAACTGGAAGAGGTTCGGCGTGATCATGAGCGGAGCATGCCGCCCCGCGTCGCCTTCGTCTTGAACGTTGCGGCTACGACGTGCGCACGTTACGAGCGCCCTGACTCACGAGCGCTCGCGACGATGCCGTCGCGGATCGCCGACGCGCTCATGCCGAACATGCGCCGGAACGTGCGGCTCATGTGCGCCGCGTCCGCGAACCCGCCCTCCGCCGCCGCGTGCGAAAGTGGCATTCCCGTCGACATCGCCACGACCGATCGCTGGAGCTTTTGCCAGAGCAGATAGGCCCTTAGCGGGATACCCACCGAGTCGCGAAAGGCGTGCGTGAGGCGCGACTCGGAGAGCCCGGCCTGGCTCGCGAGCGCTGCGATCGAGGTGTCTGCGTCGACCGGCGCGGCGCGCAAGTAGGCGACGAGCCTGCGGACACGGGGGTGGGCACGGCGGCGAACGGCGGCGGGAGAGGCGACGTGCGCGCGCGCCGCGGCGTCGCGGACCACGTCGAACACCCATCGATCGAACGGCCCGCGGGCGCGGAGATCGCTCGGGAGGGTCGCGATCCACTGATCGCGCGCGGCCTCGTCGAACGTGCGCACGGCGGTGACTCCGGCGGCGAGGCGCTCGCCCTCGTCGCTCTCCGGATCCACGAACACGAGCACCACGTCGCGCCCTTCGGCCTCGATCGCGTGCGGTACGTCGGGTGCGGTGACGAACGCAGGCGCCGTCCACGTGGTGCCCTCTGCCGTCAGCGAGAGGGTCCCCCGCCGCGCCATCACGAGGTGCATCGTGTGGTGTGCGTGGCGCGCGCTCTTGCCACCCGTTCCTACGGTCGCGAAGCTGGGCGGAAAGAGGGCGGGCTCGTAGGCTTTCCGGTCTCGCGCGGGGAAGAGCACGACGGGAGCGTAGCGCAGATGGGCGCGTACGTGCGTGTAGGCTGCACGTAGTGAGCGGCTGCGGGTTGCGAGATGCGGTGCAGCGCCCGAACGCCACGCCGGCGAGCCTGTCTCGGACGGCACGGTGGCGGTGGACCTGGATCCGCTCTCGCTCCTCAGCCGTCTCGCGGCGTCGGTGCCCGCACCGCGCCTGCATACCGTTCGGTATGCGGGGGGGCTTGCGTCGGCGAGTAAGGTTCGAGCCCGTCTCGCGCCGAAGCCGGCGGTTCCTTCAAACCCACGGCGGACGTGCCTGAGAGCCCCGCCGAGGCGCCGATCGTCCGTGGGCGGAGCTTCTCGAACGGACCTTTGGGTTCGAGGTTCTGACCTGCCCATGAACGCCAAAGTCTCGAGCAAAGCTCCACACGTTCGCGGCAAAGGTGGAAGAGGCGCCTTGATTCGCATCGGCCAATACTGGACTAAAGAGCGTCAATCAAATTACCTATAGCCGCGTCGACCCGCGCGCCCGTAGCCTCGAGGCATGAGCTCGCCCTTCGTTCGCTCCGTTGCCTTCGTTGCACTCTTTGGCGTTGGTGTTCTCATCGCGGCTTCCTCCAATGCCGCGCCGCCGATCAACAAGAACGCGGTGGCGCCGAAGACCACCCCGGGCGTCGCCGTTGCGCCCCCGGTCCTCCCCGTTGCGTCCCCGGTCCTGCCCGTCCTCGCGTACGTGCACAAGGCGCGCGCGGTCCGCGAGCTCGGCGCCTCATTCGGAATGGTGACCTGCCTCGACTACCCCGAGCTCCGCGCCAAGCCGAACGCGACCCTTACGGTGACCATGGAATTCGCGCGTGGCGACGGCGAAGCGGGCAGCTCCATCTTCGGCGCCGTTGGCCTGTCGAGACCCTTCGGCTGGGGCGTACCAGGCTACGTCAAGGTCATGTCCCAAGCGCCCGTCGTCGCGCGCGGATCTGGCATCCTCAAGGCGTGGCAGCGCCTCAACCCAGGCAAGGCATTGCCGATCTCCCTAACCGCCATCAACGACCTTTGGTGCATCAACGTCAACACCATGATTGTCGAGCAGCGCACGCCTACCTCGGGTCAAGATCAGCTCGCAGCCGCCATGGCCGACATCAACAACGTGTTCACGACCGAGTTCGACGCCACCGTGCGCTTCCACGTCATGGCCGTCGCGCGCTGACGCGTGAGCCAGTGCCGTTCGCGTGGTGAAGGCGGCTTGGGTGCGACGGCCGGCTGATGTCGGCGCTGACGCTGATCTTCGTGCAGACGGTGCCATCTACCGCGAACGAGGTGATGGGCTCGTGCGTGCGTGTAGGGTGCACTTAGCCGCGGGCTGCGAGATGCGGGGGCAGCGCTCCTTCTTCGCGAGCCACGGCCAGGGCGAGATCGTGCCTCGGCTCACGGTTCCGATCGACGGGCCGCCAAAGACGGCGCGAGCGCTCGCGCGCCCTCGAGGATGTGTTCCCGCGCGCGGTGCGATAGGGTGGCCCGATGCGCACTCGTGGATATGGCACGATCGACGGCGGCACGGCAGCCGATGACCTATCGAGCGTGAGGGGGAGGCTCCACCCTTCCGCGCGCAACGCCAAGCCCGCGCGATGAGCAAGAAGCAGCCGCCCGTCGCTCGGGCCCACGCGGGCGACTCGCACAACTTCGGTCGTCACGTGACGATCGGAGAGACGCTCGTGCACAAGCCGCGGACTCTCCTTTGGGAGTGGCTCATGCTCGGCGAGGGCAGCCCGCTGCGCGCTCACTTGCGCGGACTCGTGGCAGACGATCCTGCGGAACACGGCGCCTTCGAGCTCTTGCCGGAGCTTCGCTTTTCATCACCGACGGCGCGCGAGGGCGGCACCGTGGAGCGGCTCGTGCTTTCGCCGCTCCCGCAGCTCTCGGTCGGCCAGCGGCGCGAGCTCGCGATCGTCGTCGGCCGCGCGGTCGCGATGTGGAGCTGGTTCGGGCTCTCGGACCTTCACTGGGAGAACCTCGCGCTCGGGCTCGACGCGAATGGACGCATGGTGTTCGCGCCGCTCGACGTCGAGATTGTCTTCGACGACCTCGCGCTCCCTACGGCGACGAAGCTCTTGCCGGAGGCCGATCCGGAGTACGCCGCGATGAACCGCCACGCGTGCGGGGTGCGTCGTGTGCTCCCGTTCCTCGGCAAGCCCGTCGACGTCGCGGATCTCGTCGCGATGGCCGACGCGTACCGGCGCATGCTCGTGCTGCTCGATCGTCACGCGGCGTCGATCGCGGAGGTGCTCACGAACGTCGCTGGGCTGCGCGAGGCGCCTATTCGTGTGTTGCTCCGCGGCACGGGCGACTACGTGCAAGCGCGATCGCGGAAGGTCTGGCCGCCTCTGCTCGCCGAAGAGGCAAAACAGCTCGCGCGCGGCGATATCCCCTATTTCTTTCGGCTCTATGGCCGCGCCGGAATTCACTACTTCGTGGAGCCTACGCTCGAGCGTGTCGAGCGACTGCCAATGAAGGGCGACGTCCCGCAGCTCGAGCCGCTCCTTCGCCTCTCGCAGGGCCTGCGCTCGCCCTCGCGCACGTCGCTGCGCGAGGAGGGGCTCTTCGCGCTCCTCGGCGCGTTCGACGATCCGTCGTTCTCCGGCACGCACGCGCACGGCGATCTCGAGGTCACGTTCACGTCGCGGAGGATCACGCTGCGTATCGGGCCGAAACACGACGAGCTGGTCGCGCGGCGCGATCTCAGCGCGTTCGTCGGCCGCGTTTACCTGCCGTGCCGCTGCGGTGAGGTTGGGTCGGTGCTGGTGCCCGCGGTCACGGTGTGCAAGCCCGCCTGAGCAGGTAACAGCCAACGGGCTGTTAAGGGAGCGTGTAGAGCGCACCCATCGCGACGAGATGCACGAGCAGCTCGCGCGCGGCGGGGGTCTTCACGAGGTCCGCGAGCTCGTGTCCCTCGTGCCTCCGTTTCGCAGCGAGCGCCCGTGCGAGCGCGCACGCCTCGGCCGGCACCACGATCTCCGTGCCTCCGACGTAGAGGAGGAGCGCGTCGTTCGTGTGCGGCAAGAAGGCCCAGCGTGCCTCTTCGGAGCGGGCGAGCGTGGCGCCGCGTTCGAGCTTGCGTAGAAGGGGAAGGGCTTTTGGCTCTGGCGCGCCTTTTCGGCGCGGCTCGAGCTCGTGCCCCGGCTTGAGGCGTGTCGCGAACGACGCGAACCAGCGGTCGATCGCCTCGTCCGAGGTGTCGAGCGAGCGCACCATCGCGCGCACACGCTCGAGGAGCGCGACGGGGATAGCCCCCGGGTTCGAGGCCGGTGCCAGCGGCGGGTCCGCGAGGAGACGCGCGCCCTCTGCGGTGCGCGCTGCGGCGACCGCGAGCGACGACCACACCTCACCCGCGCTCGGCGAGCGGAACCCCACCGAGTGCGTGAGGCACGACGTAACCGCGACGCCGTGGTGCGCGAAGCCCGGCGGAAGGTAGAGCATGTCGCCGGGGCCGAGCACCTCGTCGGCTTCGGGCTCGAACGTTTGCAAGATGCGGAGCTCGAGGTCGGGCTCGATGCGCCGGTCCTTCGTTGGACGTGTATGGTACATCCACCGACGCTTGCCGCGCCCCTGGATGAGGAACACGTCGTAGCTGTCGAGGTGCGGCCCCACGCTCCCCCCCGGTGCGGCGAAGCTGGTCATGACGTCGTCGACGCGGACATTTGGCAAGAAGGCGAACGGCTCGAGGAGGAGCGCCGCCTCGGGGACCCAGCGATTGACCTCTTGAACCAGGAGCGTCCACCCGCGCTTGGGGAGCTTGGCGAAACCGGCCTCGAGCTGGGGGCCCCACGTGACTTCCCACGGGTGCGCGCCGCCCTTCTCGCGCACGATCCGCGACTCCACGCCATCTTCGCACGACAGACCGGCGAGCTCGTCCGGGTCGAGGGGATCGCGGAACGCGGGGAACGCGCCGCGCACGAGGAGCGGCTTTTTTTGCCAGTGATCGCGCAGGAACCGCGCAGTGGAGAGGCCGCCGAGGAGCGGGATTCGTTTCGGGGGAGATGCCAAGATCGAGGTGCTCTCGCGGGAGCGCTCCTTCTGGAAGGAGCGGCGGTGAACGGACGGGGCGTCAGGTGTGCTGGCGGCGTGACATATTCCACGGGGAGCGCGTGCTCTTCAAGAACCGCGATCGACCGCGCGCGGCGTCGACGAGGGCCATCACCCCATGAGAAGCGGCGAATAGTCCACTCCGTCTTGGTGGGTGAAGATGGCGAACGCGTGTCCGTTCTCTAGTACGCCAAAGTCGATCGGGCGCTGCCAAGGTTCCCTTCGTTCGGTGAGCGCGCGAACGCGCTCGGTGATCTTCTCCATGTCTTGGGAATCGCGCCGATAGAAGATTTGCGCGATGACCCATCGTTTGACCGAGCCGAGCTGCTGGCTCGCCGACACGAGCGCCAAGCGTGCTCCCATCGCGTAGAGGGCCTCTACGGAGTACCGGTTTGCGATCAGATCGCCCGGCGCCAAGATGCGATAGTCGTCTGCCATGAGAGCGAGGCTACCTGGTTCGGTCGGCGAGTCGTTGCACCCGAACGCCACCGCGCCGGTGAGCGCGGCCACGTCCTTCGCACCGACCCGAGCGCCACTACGGAACGCCCCCGGCGCGTGCCCCGCTGCTCACGAAGCACGCCGCGCTCGTGAGGGACGGACGCTGCCCGAAGGCCGAAGACGCACCGGCCAGGAGGGGGCCCCCGCGCCCTCGCGTGGCGCAGCGCGGCCATCCGCCCGATGTACATTTCCGTAACACGTACGCACAGTTGCGAGGCAGGGAAGATCGGCGCCCACGGTCGCGTACGCTCGCCAGATGGCAACCCTGCGCTTCGAGCTCTCGGACGGTTCCTCCAACAAGTTTTGGCAGATCGCGCGCGACGGCGCGTCGCTGCTCGTCACGTTCGGAAAGATCGGGACGAGCGGGCAAGCGCAGAAGAAAGACCTCGCGTCGGAGGCGGCTGCGATCGCGGAGCACGACAAGCTGGTGAAGGAAAAGACGAAGAAGGGATACGTCGCCGTCGGCGCTCCCGCTTCTTCTGCCGCCGCACCGACGCCGAAGGTGAAGACGAAGCCGGCAGACGGCACGAGCGCGCCCGCCGCTTCGGGGAAGAAAGCTGTCGCGCCGGAGGAGGCGCCTGCGCCGGTGGTGGTGGTCCCCAAGTCGGCAGGGGACTACGTGCTCGAGGAGCGCTGGACGGGGAAGGGACACACCCTCACCGATGGCTCGTACGAGGCGCTCCTCGCGGCGTGGTTCCCGCCCGGAGGCTCACACGAGGTGGACGGGTATGTGAAGCTCCTCATCGCCGGGCGCAAGGCGACGGCCGCGAAGTTTCGTCCCGCCGTCGACGAGATCGTCGCGCTGCTCAAGGGCGACAAAAAGGCACCGATCGGGGCCGTGGCGGCGGAGTTGCTCTTTCGTGTCGCGCCGCCGGAGGCGAGCGTGCCGTATCTCGTCGATCGTTTCGGGATCGGGTTCGTGGTCGATGTGCTCCTCGGCGCGAGCGGCTTCAACTACGGCGAGCATGCGGACGGGATCGTGATCGGCACGGCGGAGCGTTATGCCCTCCCCGAGGCGGCGCGCGTGATCGCCGCGTGCGAGGATCGGGCGAAACCCGCCGACTGGAAGAAGGCGATCGCGGCGTTGCGCGCGGCGCGGGAGCAGGCGAAGTCGCTCTCGTTGCGTGCAGAGTGCAACGTGGTGATCCGGGACGAGGCCTTCGTGAAAGAAGATCTCGCTGCCACCCGTGGGCCGAAAGATTGGACCGTCGACACGCTCTTGTTCTTCGCGACGCGCGATCCCGAGGTGCAGGGCAAGCTCGCCGGGGAGGTCGGGAGCTACGTCGCGTTCGGCGTGATGGGCGTCGCCGCGCAGCCGTACGTGCTCCCCGCGATCGAGAACGACAACTTCATCGTGAGCGAGATCGGCGCGCTCGAGACGGTGATGGCCGCGCGCACGATCGCGAAGGATCTCTCCAACAAAAACTCGAACAAAGAGGCGCGCGAGTACTACGCCCGGCGTCCTGACTTGGCCCTCCGCGCCCTGGTGCCGATCGTCGTCTCCGGGGGCAAGCTCGCCGTCTTCGCGAAGCCCGTCGTCGAGGCCACCGTCGCCGCCCACCCTGCGCTCCCGGCGATCGTTGCGCCTTTCTTGGACGCCAAGTCGCGCGCGTTCTTCGCGCAGGAGAAAAAAGCGGCAGTCCCCGAGGCGAAAGAGGCGTCGTTGCCCGAGGCGCTCCGTCGCGATCCTGTCGCGGGGCTAGATGGGTATCCCAAGAAGATCGCGCCGCTGCCCGAGTTCGCGAGCACGGCGATCGGCGCGACGCAGGTTCGTCTCGAAGGGGCCGAGACCGCGCTCCCCGTGAGCGTGGTCCAGCGCCTCCTCCAGAGTGTGCGTTACCAGAAGGGATCCGCCATCGTGGCGGAGGCGAAGAAGGTCGTCTCGCGTCGCGACCTCGCGCGCCTCGGCTGGGAGGTGTTCGAGCGTTGGCAGGCCGAAGGCGCGCCGAACAAAGAGGGTTGGGGCTTCACCGCTCTCGGCCAGCTCGGCGACGACGACACCGCGCGCGCCCTCACTCCGCTCGTTCGGGCGTGGCCGGGCGAATCGCTCCACGCGCGTGCGGCGGTGGGCCTCGACGTGCTCGCGACGATTGGCACCGACGTGGCGCTCATGCACCTCCACGGGATCGCGCAGAAGCTGAAGTTCAAGGCGCTGCAAGAGAAGGCGCGCGAGAAGATCGCCGAGGTCGCGGCGGCGCGAGGCTTCACCGCCGACGAGCTCGCCGATCGTCTCGTTCCCGACTTCGATCTCGGCGACGAAGGCGGCGACGTGCTCGATTTTGGCCCTCGTTCGTTCACGATCGTGTTCGACGAGTCGCTCAAACCGCAGCTCAAAGGCCAAGACGGCAAAGTGGTTGGCGACTTGCCCAAGCCCGGGAAGAACGACGACGCGGCCAAGGCAAACGCCGCGACCGAACGCTGGAAGGCGCTCAAGAAGGACGCAAAGACGGTCGCGGCCGGTCTCGTGCTTCGCTTCGAGCTCGCGATGTGCGACGAGCGGCGCTGGAAGGCCGACGTGTTCCGCACGTTCCTCGTGGAGCACCCGCTCGTGAAGCACGTGGTGCGGCGCCTCGTGTGGGCGGCCTACGACGGCAAGGGCAAGCTCGTCTCGACGTTCCGCGTCGCGGAGGACGGCACGTATGCCGACGATCGCGACGCTGCGTTCACCCTCCCCGAGGGCGCGACTGTGGGCCTCGTGCATCGACTTGGCCTCGACGAGGCGACGCTCGGGCGCTGGAGCACCCTCTTTGGCGATTACGAGATTCTCCAGCCGTTCGACCAGCTCGTTCGCCAGGTGTTCGAGCCGACGGCGGAGGAGAAGAGCAAAAAGCACGTGGACCATCTCGGCAAGACGGAGGTGAAGACCTCGCGCCTCATGGGCCTCGAAGCGCGCGGCTGGCGCAAAGGAGAGCCGCAGGACGCCGGCTGGGTATGGGACATGTGGCGCCGGCTCGGGAATGGCGTAGTGGCGCGGTTCACCCTCGAGGGTGGTATTTGCATGGGGTATGCGGAGGGCAACCCCGCCACGCAGAAGATCGGGCCGATAAGCTTCACGAAGGGCGATGGCGGGAAGGAGCTGGGTTTGGACGCGATTGGCAAGATTGTGTTTAGCGAGCTCGCGCGGGAGCGGGAGCATTTGCGGGAGTGAGATGGGAGGGGAGGGCGCTCTTCCGGGCCGGCCGGCCGGTGTGGGCAGTGGGTTCTCTGATCTCCGTCAGGACGCAGCACGGCGAGTCGACGCTCCACGTTCGTCGCTCAGGTCCCGGCCGTCTCGAGCGTCGGGTAGGAGCGCAGCGTTTCCTCGTACCAAGCGGCTCTCGGGTCTCTCTTGGGTGGCGCGAATCTCTGCGATACCGAAGCCCTCAGCGTGGCGCTCGGATCTCGGCTGGCGCACTCTGGCATTAGATCTCACCTGCGATCTCGATGCCTTGCACGCGGCTCACTTGTTGCTGTTCGCGGTACACCATGAAGACTCGCCACGCGCTCGCCGTCGCCTTCGCCACCTCGCTCACGGCGGCCCTCGCCGCGTGCGGTGGCACCGCCAGCGTCGCCGACGGAGCAGACAGCAGCGCGGTCACGCCACCGGCGGACGCGACCCCCGCGCCGTCCGCCTCCGCCGCAGACAGCGGGCCGCTTCCCGCCGACGCCAGCCTGGCCGACAGCTCGCCCGAGGGCGGTGCGTGCGTCCCCTCGCCCACCGTGGGGACGCGTTGCGCGAACGGCCAAAAGAGCTGCGAGAAGATCGACGGTTGCTGCCTTCCACAGGTCGTGTGTGACGCGACGAAGGGCACCTGGGAGCTGCTCTATTTGCGGTGCCTATGTCAGGACGTGCCTTGCGGCAAGAGCACGTGCCCAGGGACGCAGTACTGCCAAGCGCAAGCCTCGGGCGTGGACGGCGGCGCCACCACGTACGCGTGTGTCGACTACCCCCCGGCCTGCGCGCGACAGTGGACTTGCGCGTGCGTGCAGGCGAACGGGCCTGCGCGCTGCGCGGCGCTCCCGGCCTCGTGCGTCGAGACGAACGGCCGCCCGACCGTGACCTGCGCGGGTCAGTAGGGTCCTCTCCTCGAGCTTTGGATCTACGGATCGAAAGCGGCGGCCGCCAACCGCAGAGGGCGCGCGCTCGGACGGAAATACGCGCCCCTCAGGAGCGCGGACGAGCTCCGTGGATGCGGGCGCGTGCCCGGGCGGCCCACACGGAGTCGGGGTGCGCGAGGCCGAGCGCCGCCTCCCAAGACGCGCGCGACGCGGTGGGATCGACGTCGGCGAGGATGTCGCCGCGGAGGAGCTGGCGCGAGGCCTTGTCCTCGACACCGAGGGCCTCTTCTACACGCCGGAGCGCGGCGTCACGATCGCGCGTGCGCTCGTACGCGGCGGCGACCTCGAGCGCCTGGCCGAGCGACGCTGGGGCGTCGAACGAGCGGAGCCGCTCGACGATCGGCCCGAGCGACGCGCCATCGAAGGTGAAGGTCGGTCCCGCGCTCGCCTCGAGCCGATACGCCGCCCATCCTTGGTGCACGTCGCGCTGGAGGCGGTGGAGCTCGCTGAGATCGACCTGATCGAGCGCAGCGAGGACCCGTGCAATCGCGGGTCGATCGCCGACGGTCACGAGCGCCGCCAGTGCCGCGAGAGAGTCCGCCACGGTGCGAGCGGTCTCGTCGATGCGGAGGAGCGCCTCTCCCGCGCGCGCGAAAGCCTGGAGGCGGAAGGCGTGCGACGCGAGGACCCGGCAGCGCGACGGGTCGCCCTCGACGAGCGCGATGGCAGCGTCGAACACGGGCTCGAGCCCTGCGTGGGGAGTGCGGGCATCGACGTACTGGAGCACGAGCGACACGACGTGGAAGGTGGTCGCCGCGGCCCGGCCTTCGGCGGCGTCGCGGGCCGCAAGATCTCCCGCCGCCGCGAACGTGCACCCTTCGCAGATGTAGCCACCGCTCCCCTCGAGGATGCGCGCCACCTGGCTCCGGTGAGCTCCGCAGAAGTTGCAGGTCGCGGCGTCGTCGGGATCGCCGCCAACGAGCCGGTGCAGGCCTTTGCGGATAGACTTCACGCTCATCGGTGCGAGTCTACGGACCGATGACGGGAATCCTTCCCGCGCGGCCGTTGATGCATGCGCGGCGCCGCAGAATTCCGACACCAAGAAAAGAGCGAGCCAAGTGCCCCCGAGGCATCGATACCGGCCGCCGGCGACAGCTCGACCCTTGGCAGCTCGTCGGCTGCTCCGTCCAAGACTTGGTCGCACTCCCCGTTCTCTGGAACGGCAGGTTCCGGGGTCGGGACGTCGCCGGCGCTGGGGTCGCAAGGCCGCACCGCTCGGGAGAATCGTTGGGTCGGACCGGGGTGTCTCATTGCCAACGCGGCGTTCCGCCGGACGATCGACGGCAATCGCATCTTCACTTCTGCTACCAAGGTCCATATGTACTGCGCAAAGTGCGGACGTGAGCTCTCCGTCGCGACGGACGGACGCTTCGTGTGCCCTTACGGACTCGAATATTCCGCGGCCTTGTCTCAGCAGTTTCGGGAGCGCTATTCCTCCGCTGCGATCTATCGTGCCAACCCCTCCGGAGCTGGAACCCTCTTCTGCCCAGGATGCGGCGACGCGCTCGCTCAGCGAGAGCAGGATTGCGGTACTTGCGGGGTTCGCCTTACGCGCTCGATGATATTTCATCTCGTCGAACTCCATCCGCACCCAGATGGGCGCGGTGGACACTTCTAACCTTGCACGCTCCTTCCGAACCCAGCATCATCATGACTCGACAGACAGCCAAGGTTCTTCCTTACCCGACAGCTCATTGCAGCCGATAGACGCCGAGGGTCGCCCGCTTCGCGGCTCCCTCCTGTCGTTTGCGGCTGAATGTGAACGGTAGGCGGTCCCAAGTTAGTCGAGGGCCCACGAAATATGGGAATCATCAAATGCCCCGTCCACGGCGTCCAAGGTTTCGAGGAGGTATGCGAGCACATCGACCGCGCCCTCGGAGAAGGGACCTACCTGGATGGTAGGTGCTTCCTGGAGGTCGTGTCATGCGTTCGGTGCGTCGAACAACACGATCTCGAGCGCTTCGCCAACCTTGCGCTCGGCGACTGGGACACCTCCGCCGAGACTACCTACGCGGCACTAAACGCCACGTCTCGCCTTCATTGTGTCGAGTGTACCGCCGCCGCCGAGCTACACAGGGCGCGCAAGTCTGGCCGCCCCGACCCTTTCATCGCCTATGAAAGTACGCTCACATTTGTCCAGGGCGAGGTTGTTGACCGTCTCCGAGTCGCCCTGCTCGACAAGTTCACCTTCGCGCCATCCATAGTTCAGCCACCGTCGCCAGCCGTTTGGGTGCGTCAAGGCGCAATCACCTGCCCGCTCGAGCTCACGATCTACTACGTCACCGATCCGTTGGAGCAAGACGCCATTCTGGGCTGGCTCGCAAAGTTCTTCGTGGACATCCCGCTCAACCAGTATCGCGTACGCTTCTATCGGAGCGAGAACTGGAAGCAGGTTCCGATGAACCCGCCTGCCATCTGCGGGTTCGAGCGTGGTCCGGAGGAGATCGTTCGCGAGTTTTGCTCGAATCCGCCTTCCCCGCGCTAATCGAGGACTGCGACGCCCAATATCGGATTTGCAGTCGACGAGTGCCGTCGGTCGGCGCAAAGCGCCTCCGTCGGTCGGCGCAAGCACATCCCTCTCGCACTTGCGGATGAATCCCGGTACGTTCGCAGAGTTCATTCAGATTGCTCGAGATCGCGAAGTCTCTATTCCGAGGAAGGGTGAACGACTTGAACTGGCGAGGTCATGATGAGCTCGCGCGCGCCTGCGCCTGCGCCTGCGCCTGCGCCTGCGCCTGCGCCTGCGCCTGCGCCTGCGCCTGCGCCTGCGCCTGCGCCTGCGCCTGCGCCTGCGCC
>JAAFHV010000167.1 GCA_013297655.1 Myxococcales bacterium
TTCGACAACGACGTGCACGTGATCGTGCTCACCGGCCACGGCGACAAGTTCTTCTGCGCCGGCGCGAACGTGAACATGCTCCGTGAAGCGGACGCGACCTTCAAATACTACTTTTGCCTCCACGCGAACGAGACCCTCAGCCGCCTCGAGCAGACACCGAAGCTTTGCATCGCGGCGCTGAACGGCCACGCCGTCGGAGGCGGTCTCGAGGTCGCGCTCGCTTGCGACTTGCGCATCGCGCGCGCAGGCGCGTTCCAGATTGGCCTCCCCGAGGTCGCCCTCGGCGTGCTCCCGGGCACCGGTGGCACCCAGCGCCTCGGGCGCCTGGTGGGCCGCTCTCGCGCGATCGAGCTCATGGTCGAGGGGACCAAGCTCGGCGTCATCGACGCGCTCGAAGAAGGCATCGTCAACAAGGTGTTCGAGGCCGACAACCCCGAGGCGTTCCTCAAGCAGGTCATCGCCTACGGTCACAAGTTCTGCAGCCCCGCGGGGGCGCCGCTCGCCGTCGGCCGCATCAAGCGTGCGGTGCAGTCGGGCCTCGAGGGGAGCCTCGAGCAGGGCCTCGCCCTCGAGCGCGAGCTCCAGGCCGAGCTCTTCGTGACGAACGACGCGAAAGAGGGCTTTGCCGCGTTCGCCGAGAAGCGCAAGCCGAGCTTCCGCGGCCGCTGACCTCGCGCTGTCGCTGACCTCGCGCTGCCGCTCGCAGCGACGGCTCGTCACGTGCAAACTGCACCTAATGGGTGCTTAGCCCGCCTTCGCGAAGAGCTTGGCGTAGTAGTCGCTGATCTCTTCGCCGCCGAGGCGCGTGAAGAACGTCGAGTACGCCATCCAGATCGCGAGCCCGTTGAGGTCGCGGAACATCGGCGGCAAGTAGCGAGGCGCCTTCACGACGCCGTCCGTCACGCGCCGAGCGAGCACCGGGACGTCTTCGTGGGCTACCTTTCCCACGAACAAAAAAGGGATGAGATCCGCGCGGTTCTGCTGAATCGCGCTCCGTATGAACGCGTAGTTCAGGACGATGCCCTTGCAGTAGCAAGCGTCCTTCGTGAAGGGGGCGCCCCCCTCGACCCGTCCACCGCGAAAGATGCGGCTCGTGTTCGCGAAGCACTCGTCTTCCTCGTACCCCTCGGTGCGGAACCACTCGAAGACCTCGAGGAAGCTCGCGCCGTCTTCTGCTTTGTCGACGGCCAGCACGCGGTCGTTCAACCTGCGCGCGCGACGTGGGTACGTGCGGAACGTGAAAATCTCGAGGAGCGCCGCGAGCCCCTCTTGCACCGTGGTCGTGCGCGGCGGTCCCTTCGCGAGCCACCGCGCGACCGGCTGCTGCTGGCCGTTGAGCGAGGTGGCGACGTGCACCCAGCCCTCGTGTACCTCCAGGATGTCGATGTCGCGGGCAGAGAACCTCGCCCCCGATCTCACCTTCACGTAGTCGGAGCCCGCCGCGGCGTCGGACAGGATGTCGTCGTCGACCTGGACGCGCACCGTGTCGTCGCCGAAGTAGCTCGTGAAGCGACGGTTCAGCTCTTCGGCGGCGGCCTCGGCCTGGATGTTCCGCACGCTCTCCGCGGTCTTCACGATCTCGACCTTCGTGAGGATGTCGTAGAGCACGTGGCCGAGGTCGCGGAGGGTGGTCTTTCCGTCCGGGAACTTGTCCTTCGTCGAGCCGTAGAGCTTGCGCGAGAAGGCGTAAAAATGCGGGGTTCCGCGCATCCCGAGCATGCGCACGACGTCGCGGTACTCGAGGGCGGAGGCGGCGAGGATGGCCCCGATCGCGTCGTTCTCGCCGAGCTTCTCGTCGACGTCGCGAGCGATCTCCTCGAACTCGAGGGACTTCTCGCGTGGGTCGAACCCGAGGTCCATCCGCGCGTAGGTGGCCTCGTTCACGTTCGGGAGCTCGCGGCACTTCTTCTGGAAGAACTGCTCCTCGATCCCGTGCTCCCAGCGGAGGGCCTGCAGCACGCGAATGGGGCGCTGCGCCTCCACGATCCGGCTCGCGAGCTGGGCGACGACCTCCTTGTAGCTGCGCCACGGGCCGGCGACGGGCAGCACGGGCAACGAAGGCAGCGGCAAGGCTTCGTCTTCGTCGTCGTCGAGAACGAGCGCGCGCGACTCGCCGTCGGCGACGAGCTTTTGCGACGCGCGGTCCTTCGGTGGCTTCGCCTCCCGCTCCGGCTTCTCGGGTTTGTCGCTCTTTTGCCCTTCTTTGGGCTCTTCTTCGTCCGAGCGCGGACGCTTTTTTTCGTCCGTCGGCTTCTCGCCCATGCGCGGATTGTCTCGCGAATCGCGCCCGCATTGAACACAAATGACGGAGCGGCTAACCGTTCGCCGTCGCGATCAAGGAGGCCCGGTGCGCATCGCCCATCTCTTCGTTTATCCCGTCAAGTCGGCGCGAGGCATCGCGGTGAGCTCGGCCGAGGCGCTCGGAACGGGCCTCCGCGGCGATCGCCACTTCATGGTCGTCGACGACGCGGGGCGCTTTGTTACGCAGCGAGAGGCGCCTGCCCTGGCGCGCCTCGGGGTGCGAATCACGAACGGCGACGAGGCGGTCGTGCTCACCAGCGGCGCGCGCGAGCTGTCGGTCGCGTGGGCCTCCGACCCCCGCGCCGAGCTCCGCGAGGTCACGGTCTGGACGGACACCGTGACGGTGGAGGACGCGGGGGACGACGCGGCCGACCTCGTGTCCGAGCTCGTCGGAGAGCGCGTGCGGCTCGTGCGGTTCGGAGGTCGCTCGAAGCGCGCGCTCGATCCTCGCTACGGCGAGGGGACGACCGAATTTGCCGACGGCTCACCGGTGCTCGTCGCGAGCCTCGCTTCCCTGCCCCCGCTCGCGCCGCCGAACGATCCTTCGCGCGTCCCTACGATCCGTCGCTTCCGCGCGAACGTCGTGATCGACGGCGAGATCCCGTTCGACGAGGAGCGCGTCGAGCGCGTCTTCGTGGGCGGCAGCGCGGTCGTGTTTCGCCTCGTCAAGCGCTGCCCACGTTGCCCCGTCATCGACGTCGATCCGGACACCGGCGTCCGCGACAACGGCACCCTCGCGAACCTCGCGCGAGCGCGCCCCGCCGAGACCACCGCCGACCGCGCCCTCGGCGAAAAGCGCGCGGTTTACTTCGGAATGGACGCGATCGTCGAGCGCCCTGGCCGCGTCGCGGTGGGCGATCCCGTCACGTTCGGGTGAACGTCGCGTGGGCTCACCCGTCGACGATGCTCGCGACGTAGCTCACGGTCTCCGCGACCGCCTTTGCGTGACCGACGAGGGTCCGAAGGAGCGCGCGCGACGCGATCTCGCTCGCGTCGAGGGGCGGGAACATCAGCACGAGCCCCTTCATCTTGAGGAGCTCGGCGCGCGGGTGATCTTCGGGCACTCCGCGCGGGACCTTCTTGAGGCTCTCCTTCGCCGCGAGCGCGTAGCCCTTCTTTTCGAGCTTCGCGACCAGCTTCGCGAGCTTCTCTCCGCGCGCGTCGTCGAGGACCGCGGCGCGGTACTTGGCGAGGGTGGGCGGGTCCATGCCGTAGGTCCCTGCCCCAGCGAAGGTCTCCTGACCGATTTGCACGTAGAGCGCGGTCGGCATCGCGTGCGACACCTTCGCGCTGCCGAGGACGAGCACGCCGCCGACGTGGGTTTTGTACGGGGTCTTGTCGGCCGAGAAGCGCACGTCGCGGTGGATGCGGAACACCTTCGGCTCGCCGAGCTCGAAGTCCGGGTACGACCCGTCGATCGCCTCGCGCACCTCGGTGACGAGGGCCAGCATCGGGCTCGCGAAGCCCGCCTCGTATTCGGCCTTGTGCGCACCGAACCACTCTTTGTTCTGGTTTTTCGCGAGCTTATGGAAGAACGCGCCGCGACCGTCCGCGAAGCCCGTGAACTTGCCAACCGTCGTCTTCGTGGCCGCCATCGGCGCGAGGTTACACCAGGGCCGCGTGCGGCGTCGCGGAGGCCTTCGGGCGGAGACACGGCCCCGTTAGGCTCACTCGGCGGGGGGCTTGCGCGGTCCGTTACGGGGCGGGGCCTTCGCGTTCACGATGCCCATCGCGCTCGCCACGCCGTCGCGGACGATGCGCTCGACGGCTGCCTTCGCGCTCGTGACGAGGTCGGGGACCTTGCCGCGCTCGTCGGGGTTGAAGCCCATGAGCACGTAGTCGGCGATGTCGCCCGCGAACGTGGCCGCCGGACGGCCGATCCCGACGCGTACACGCACGAAGTCGGGGCTCCCGATCCGCTGGATGAGCGAGCGGAGCCCGTTATGCCCCGCGTGCCCGCCCCCGACCTTCACCCGCACCTCGCCGAACGGTAAGTCGAGCTCGTCGTGGACGACGACCACGTCGCCGACGGCCACCTTGTGGAACACCATCGCGGGCTGCACGGAGTCGCCGGAGAGGTTCATGAACGTCTCGGGCTTCAGCAGCGCGACGTCTTTCCCGTACACGCGCCCACGAACGAAAAGGCCCGAAAACTTCGCGCGGAAGTCGTCGAGCCCTTCGTCTTTTGCGATCGCGTCGAGGACGAAGAAACCCGCGTTGTGGCGGGTTCCTTCGTACTTTTTCCCAGGATTTCCCAGGCCGACGAGCAGCACCGATTACTTCTTCTTTGCGTCCTTCGCGGGAGCGGCGGCCTTCGCGTCCTTCGCGGGAGCGGCCTTCGCGTCCTTCGCGCCAGCAGCGGCGGCGGGGGCGCCCGGAGCAGCGGCCGTGTCCTCGGCGCGATCCTTCTCGGGAGCGACGACGGAGACGACGGTCTGCTCCGGCGGGAGGCGCACGGCGACGCCTTCGGGGAGCTTCACGTCCTTGGCGGCGAACGCCTCGTTGAGCTTGAGCTCGGTGACGTCGATCTCGACGTTGAGCGGGATGACGTCGGGACGGCTGCGCACCGGGAGCGTGCGGTAGACCTGACGAAGCACACCACCGAGCACGACGCCGGCGGCCTTGCCCTTCACGATGACCGGGATCTCGATTTCGACTTCCTGGTCGAGCTTCACTTCGATGAAGTCGACGTGGAGGAGCGAGCGGGTCACGGGGTGGTAGCTGAAGTCTTTGACCATCACGAGGATGTCCGCGGAGTTGACCCCCATCTTGATGACCGTGTTCTTGCCCTTTTCGCTGCGCAAGATCGCGAGGATCTCCTTCGGGGGGACGGCGATCGGCGTGGCGGCGAGGGTCTTGCCGTACGCGACGGCGGGAACGTGACCCTGCGCGCGGACGCGGCGGACCTCGCCTTTGCCGGCTGCGTTGCGGGAAATGGCCTGGACGGTGGGCATGGAGCTCATGACGAAAATCTTCTCCTCGATGGGTCCCGATAGGAGCGGGGCCTGGGGCACACGCACTCCGAGAGGGAGGGCGGTGCCCTTAGCAGACCCCGAGCGCCCTTGGTAGCAAAAGCGACGATGTAACCCCATTTGCCTTGACGAGCGATCCGCCGCTTCACGCCGTCACTGCCCCTCTCCGCGCCCTGGAGGAGTGAGCTTCCCGTGGCGAGGGAGAACCGTGGCAGCCACCCATCGGCGCGCGCGCCAGTCGAACGTCGCGACGGTGAGGTTGGTGTCGTCGACGTGCACCACCGCGAGGCGGGCGTCGCCGTCCTTCACCGCGCCGGGCTTGAAGACCGGGATCCCGTTCCACGTGTAGTGGCCGACCGCGTGGTGATGGCCGTGGAAGATCGCGACGACGTCGCGTCCGTGCAGCATCGCAGCGAGGCGGGTCTTGTCTGCCGCCGTGGGGATGTCCTCCGACCACGGACCTGCGAGCGGCCGGTGCACGAGGAGCACGATCGGACGCGACGGAGGAAGCTTCGCGAGATCGAGCGCGAGCGCATCGAGGGCGGCCCCGCTCGCGGCCTCACCGAGACCGACGAGATGGATCGGCCCGAAGCTCCAGGTGTAAATCGCTTTGCCGTCGTGCCGGCGCGCGACGGCCTGCTCGAGCCAAGGTCCGCGGACATGGTCGTGGTTGCCGACGATCTCGAACACGGGAAACGGAGAGCCCGCCCCGCCGTCGGCGATCCCGTAGATCGAGCGAAACGCATCCCACTCCTCGGGGTTGCCCCAGTCCGTGAGATCGCCCGCGACGAGGAGGCCGCGCAAGTGCTCCACTCTTCCCAAACCGGGCTTCGGGTAGGTGCGGCCCTCGAGGGTGGCGAGCGACGCGACGAGGGCGCGGTTCTTCGCTTCGCCGTCGCGGTGCCCGAGGTGAGTGTCGGAGACGACGGCGAACGTGACGTCCACGGGGCCGCGGTGAGGAGGCTCGGGCTCTGACGCGAGGCTCGCGGATGCCTGATCGAGCCCCCCGTCGGACGGCGTGCTCGCGACCTTCGCGGCGTCCGGCGCCGAGAGCGGCGCCTCTTCACGCGGGGTCGACGAGCCGCACCCGAACGCGAACGCGAACGCGAACGCGACGAGCAGGCCCGCGCGGTGGTGCTGGATCGTCATTGGCGCGCGAGGGTGAGCACGCCCCGCGCGGAGCCATCTTCGACGGTGACCTCGAGCGTGCGGCCCACCGAGCGTGCGGTCACGTGAGTGACGCGGCCCTTCGCGTCACGGAGCTCGGCGCGAACCTCGCCGTTGGGCATGCGTTTCACGTTCGCGACGGTGCGCACGAGCGTGGTCGAGGAGCCGTGGAGCTCGACCGTGGTCGCGCCGATCACGATCGTGGCACCGGCGAGCTCCCGTTCGACGACGGCGCGGGTCGCCGTCGGGGTGGCCTGCGAAAGCGTGTGCGATACCACCCGGAAGTCACCCGCGAGGCCGGCGGGGAACGCCGAGCTAGGCTCCGCCGTGATCTGCACGAGCGGATCGTCCGAGACCACGCGGCCCGCGAAGCCGCCCGCGAGCGCGAGGGAGAAGAGCGCAACGAACGTCGCGGGCACCGCGAACCGCGCGCGTAACAAACGACGGAGCCTCGAGACGCGCTTTCGCACGGCGGGCGACGCGAGGCCCTCCTCCGCGGCGATGACCGAGAGCGCCTCGCCCTCGTGCTCGCGGACGATCCATTCGAGCGTCTCGCGATCGCGTGGGCGCTGGGACACGGACAAGACCTCGCCGAGGATCTCGCGAGCCTCGAACGGTGCCGGCTCGGCCGTGCGCGCGATTTCGGACGCGCACGCGGATGGCGCGACGTCGGTGCGACCGGTGCGGCGGCGGTAGTCGGCGACCTTGTGGCGCGCGATCCCGCTCACCCACTTCGCGACCTCCTCCGGATCTTCCGGCAACCGAGCCGACGCGAGCGCGTCGCACAACACGGTTTGCATGAGGTCGGCCACCTCGTGCGCGGGCACGCGCCGCCGCAGGAGCGCGGCGAGGCCACGCCGAAGCTCGGGGCTGGAGAGAACCGTCGCCGGAGACATCGCCATCGTCATGCACAGCTTATCGTTCGACCTGCCAAAACGTGACTGCGGCCCAGAACGCTTTCAACGGCACCGCAATTTTTCAACCGTTACGGACATTTAGCCCACCTTTTTTCGCGACCCCACCCATGGAGCGCGCGTGCGCTCCGTCGAACACCGCGATGCCCGAAGACCTCTACGAGCTGCTCGGTGTCACGCGCGACGCGGACGTGGCCGCGCTGAAGCGCGCGTTTCGGACACGTGTGAAGGAGCTTCACCCCGACAAGAACCCGGGATCGGCGCGCCACGAGGCGCGGTTCAAGGCGGTCTCTCGGGCCTACGCGGTGCTCACCAACCCGGCCGAACGCGCGGCGTACGACCAGAAGGCGCCGCGGAGCACGAGGGCCTCGGCCACACGCGTCGCGAAGGTGCGGGTCGAGCCCTCGACGAGGGAGACCGAGCCACTGCGCGGGCCCACGAACGGCCTCGAGATGCTCGAGAGCTTTTTTCGGAAGAAGCGGCCCACCCACGAGCCGGGCGAAGATCGGCACGCCACCGTGACGATCCCGCTCGGGGACGCGCTCCGCGGCAGCACCCTCGACCTCGAAGGCCTCGAGCGCAAGGCGCTGCGGGTCGAGATCCCCCGCGGCACCGTCGACGGCGATCGTGTGCGCCTCCTCGGGCGCGGCATGCCCTCCCCGACCCTCGGTCCCGACGGCGATTTGTGGCTCGAGGTTCGCGTCGAGCCGCACCCTCATTTTCGCGTCGAGGGCCGCGATCTCCACCTCGACCTGCCGATTACGGTCCCGGAGGCGTACCTCGGGTGCGCGGTGGCGGTGCCGACACCGACGGGCGCGATCGAGCTCCGCGTACCGCCTCGCACGACGGGTGGAGCGGTGCTCCGCGTGAAGGATCGTGGTGTACCAGCGGCCAAGGGCGAACCCGCGGGCCGCCACGGCGCGCTCTTCGTGCACGTGCAGGTCGTGTGGCCGAGCGAAGACGTCGCGGAGGTCACGACGCTCGTTCGTCGCCTCGCCGAGATTGTGCCTTCGCCGCGTCGAGACCCGATCAAGCTCTGATCGCACGCCGGTCCCGGCACTCTCTGGCACGGACGGATCGTCCAGTTCTCTCGGTGATTCGAGGGCAGGCGCCGCGGCCCGCGTCTTGCTCGGCACCGACCATGGCGCTCCATCTTTGCGGCTCGTGCAGCCGCCACATTCGCAGCACCGAAGCCTCGTGTCCGTTCTGCGGGGCGACCGACGCACGACGCACCGGGCACTCGCCGCTCTCGCGCGCCACCCGCGCCGCGATGGTCTTCGGCGCGGCTGCGGCCGTCGCCACCGCGGCCGTCGCGTGTGGCGGCGCCACCACCGGTGACGGCACCGACGACGGGACCACCCTCACCCCTGCCTACGGCGCGCCCGCCTTCGACGCGGCGACCGACTCTGCGGATCCCGCGCCGGCGGAGGCAGGTCCACGCGACGCCGGGCGGGACACGTCGGCCGTCGCCGCTTATGGCTCACCTCCCGACGCGAACATCCAGCCGCCCTACGGCTCGCCTCCTCCCTTCGACAGCGGCGCCGACTGACGGAATCGGCTTTTTTCAGCGTCGCTTTGCCGAGCTCGACGCCTCTGCTTCCTCGTTCGTCGCGCGACGTCTACCGTGGACGGTCATGGGCGAGGGGCGATGGGGATGGGTCGCGGGGAGAACGGTCGCGATTGCGATCGCGGGCACGATCGGGCTGGCGGGCGTGCTCGCGCCGCGGACGGCCGAGGCGGCGATCCCGGGCACCGTCGCGGTGGTGGAGCTCGAGGACGCGCGCGGCGGCCTCGCGCCCGATGCTCGCGCTCGGCTCTCGACGCATCTCCGTAGCTTGCTCGGGCAAACGGGGGTCACCGTGATCGCCGTCGCCGGAGCGGGCCCCGCGCTGAAGGCGGTCGCCCCGGCAGCCCTCGTGACCTCTCTCGTCGTCGTCGGTCGTCGCTTCGTGCTCGTCGCGGAGATGCGCGACCTCGAGACGCAGGCCGTGCTCGCGCAGGCGCGCGGTGAGGTCGACGTACCCGAAGGCGTCTCGCCGGAGCGTAGGCTTCGCGCCGCGCTCACCGACATCACCGCCCAGCTCCGCGGCGAGATCCCGCAGGGACAGCTTCGCCCGGTGCCCCCCGGGGACGACGATCCGGAGGCACCCGAGGCGCCGGTCGAGCCCGAGCCGCCACAGCCGCCGGACGAGCCTACCCCTATCGAGCCCGAGCCCGCCGCGAAGAATCGGTACGCGTTCCAGCCCGGGCTCTTCGCGCGGGCGGCACGTTTCACGGGCCTCATGCAGCTCTCGCTCGTCACCAACGAAGCCGACGAGCACTACGGCCCGCTCCAGCTCGCGGGCTGGCGAAACACCGCCGGAACGTTCGTCGGGGCGCTCCAGCTCTCGCTCCGCCAGAACAAAATCGACCAGGAGTTTTACGGACTTACGCAGGTATCACTCTTCGACAACGACGCGCGGGGCTTTACGGGGCTCATTCAGCTCGCGCCGCGCAACGACGTGGAGAACCTCACCGGAGTGGGTCAGATCGGCCTCCTCAACATGGTCGGCGAGGGCGCCTCGGGGAGCGACGCGCGGTACGCCGGCGTGGTGCAAGCGGGCCTTGTCAACGTGCATCATCGCGACGTGTACACCGTCGCGCAGGTGGGCCTCGGCAACCTGGGTGGGCGCGCGAACATGACCGCTGGCGTATCGATCGGCGCGGCGAGCCTCTTTCCCGATGGCGACTTCACGGGCGGCCTCCAAGCCGGCGCCGTCTCGCTCACGGGCCGTGATTTTTCGGGTCTCGTGCAGGTGGGCGCCCTCGCGGGAACGATGCGCACGTTCTCCGGGGTGCTCCAGCTCGGCGTCGTCTCGTATGTGGGGAACAACCTCTACCGCGAGCTCTTCGGCATCAGCGTCGACAACTCCGAGAACGAGCGTGAGGACTTCCGCGGCCTCGCGCAAGCGGGGGTAGTCTCCCTCACGGACGACGACTTTCGTGGAGTGCTCCAGGTAGGCGCGCTCGGCAACCTCGTCGGACGCGACGCTTTCGCGCTCGCGCAGGTGGCGCCCGGCAACTTCATCGACAAGGGATTTTACGGCCTCACGCAGGTCGGCGCCGTCAACATCGTGGACGGCTTCGCGGGGCTCTTCCAAGTAGGCATCGTTAGCTACGCGGGCCGCGATCTCTACGGCAGCCAGCTCGGCGCGGTGAACCTGGCGCGTCACGCGAACGGGGTCCAGATCGGCGTCGTCAACGTGACCGACCGCCTCCGCGGGCTCCAGCTCGGCCTCCTCAACATTTCGAGCGAAGGTGGCCTCCCTGTGACTGGGATCGCGAACCTCGGCTTCTAGGAGGTCGGCGGCTCTCGGTGCCCCGCGCGGTCGCTATCGTAGGCTCCGGCGGCGTCGTCATTGCGCCCGCTTTCGACGCCGAGATACCGTGGGCCGATGGACCGTCGCAGGCTCGCCCTCGTAGCTTCGTTCGGCCTCGCGTTCGGCTTCCTCGCGCTGTTCCGCGGGTGCGCCGCGAAGGACGGCTGCATGGGCGGCGACGACGGCGCGTGTGTGCCGCGCGTGCCCTGCGAGGGCCTGGCGTACACCTGCGCTTCCACGTCGCCCGAGCTCTCCGTGCGCACGATGACCCGCCCCGACGAACGGCCACCAGGAATGAACGCCCTCGGCGCGCCGGGCGATCTCCTCCTCCAGAACGACCGCCTGACGGTGGTGATCGACGCGCTCGACGCGCCGCACTTCCTCGCGCCAACAGGGGGAAATGTCCTCGATTTGGTGCCGCGGGGCGCAACGCGCGCCTCGGACGACGAGCTCAACTACGTGTTCACGGCGACCGGGATCCTGCCCGGTGATGCCGTGCGGTATACACGCATGTCGGTCGACGACCACTCCCCGACCTACGTCGCGGTCATCGCGCGTGGGCACCTCGACGGGCGCCCGAAGACCACCGTCGTCACCCGCTACGAGCTCCGCCCCTGCGAGCCGGGGCTCCGCATACGAACCGAGCTTTTCCATGGTGAACGCGAGCCGGAGACGTTCTTTCTGAGCGACGCGTTCTACTGGGGAGGGCGCGAGGTCGCCCCGTTCGTGCCCGGCGTCGGCCGTGGGTTCGTGCACCCGGATCTCGATCTGCTGGAGCTCGATCGCAGCTTCGCGGACAGCCCCTTCCTCGCCGCACGACCCGAGCGTGAGGGCGCGGCCGCGTACGCCGAGGTCGCGTGCGGAAAGAAGACCCTCGCTGGCTTCCAGAGCACCTCCATCAGCGCGATGGGGATCCCGCGCGCGATCACGATGCCGGGCGACGGCCTCGCGTTCGAGCGCTTCCTCCTCGTCGGCGAGGGGCCCGGGCTCTCCCACGTCGCCGATCTCGCCCTCGAGGCGCGGGAGAAGCTGCACGGCGAAAAGACCCGCGAAATCCGCGGTAGAATCGTGCATCCGAGCGGCGCGCCGATCGACCCTGGCGAGCACCCCAGCTTGCTCGTGTACAGCCCCGGCGCCGGGGCCGAAGGCGACACGATTTCGTCGCGCGCGCCGTGGAGCGAGGTCGTCCCCGAGCGTGACGGCACGTTCCATGTCCGCGCTCCTGCCGGCGGCGCGCTTCGCATCGAGGCCCACGCGCTCGGCCGCGCGCTCCCGGTCCGCGCCGCCGTCGCTGCCGGAGCCGCGGACGTCACCGTCGCCGACATCCCCTTCCCCGAGGTCGGCGTGCTCGACGCGCGCATCGTCGGCGTCGACGGCAAGGGCACCTTCGGCGAGCTCGTGCTCACGCCCACGAGCGAAAACGACGTGGAGCGGCTCCGCGGCAGCACCCACGGCGCCTTCGACGAGAAGATCTGCGTCCCGTGGCTCGGCCCCGCCCACGGCGGCTCACCCGCATGCAACCGCGCGCTCGTCGAGGCCGACGGCCACGTGCGCCTCGTCGTCCCGGAGGGCCGCTATTTCGCCTACGCGACACGCGGCCCCTTCGCCACCCTCGCGCGCGCCGAGATCACGATCGAGAGGGGAAAAACCTCACCGATCACGCTCACGGTCGAGGATCTCCCCGGCCTCGTTCCGCGCGGCGCGCTCTCCGCAGACTTCCACGTCCACGGCGGAGCGAGCTTCGACAGCAGCCTGCCGGAGCGCGATCGTGCGCTCTCGTTCGTCGCGGCGGGAGTCGAGGTCATCGCCGCGACCGACCACGACGTGATCACGACCTACGAGCGGGCCGTTCGAGACCTCGGGATCGAGCGGCGCGTGATCGTGATGCCGGGCGCCGAAACGACGGGGCACATCCTCTTCTATCGACCGCCGGGAGCGGACCTGCCGAAGGTCGTCGGACACTACAACTTTTGGCCGCTCCGTCCGAACGCGGGGTTGCCGCGGAACGGCCTCCCCTGGGACGAGCTCCAGGAGCCGGGTGCCCTCTTCGACACGGTGAGCGCGGGCTTCGATGGCCAGGGTGTGATTCAGCTCAACCACCCGCTCTCGGGGTCCAGCTTCGGGCGCGACGAGGGCTTCCTCACCGCGATCGAATACGACGTGCGTACGCGCGTGCCGGACGCCCCGAGCGCGGAAGGGCCAGGGCAGCTTCGACGCGGAAATCGCGGGGGAAGGACCGCCCTCGACTACCACGCACAAGAGGTGATGAACGGCACCCAGACGAAGCAATTCCACGACTATCGGCTCGCGTGGTTTTCGTTCCTCAGCCAAGGCATCCTCCGCGCCGGGACCGCGAACAGCGACTCCCACACGCTGGCGGTCGAGGTGCTCGGCTACCCGCGTAACCTCGTCTTCGGCGATCACACCCTCGCGGCCTTCGACATGGCCCGCTTCAACGAGGACGTCCGCAAGGGCCGGATGATCGGCACGAACGGGCCCGTCATCGTCGCGAGCATCGACGGGGTGGGCCCTTCCCTCTCGCCGATCGCGCCCGCGGCGGACGCGAGCCTCGCGATCGAGGTCCGCGCCGCGCCGTGGATACCGGTCGAGGAGATCCGCGTGATCGTGAACGGCAAGCTCGTGAAGATCGTCGGCGGCGCGGCGATCGCGCGTCCACAGGACGCCTTCGGCAAACAGGGCACGGTGCGATTCAACGGAAAAATCCCGGTCGCCGAGCTCCTCGCCGACGTGCGCGCGGAGAAGGACGCGTGGATCGTGGTCGAAGCCGGGCTCCCGCTCGTCCGCGCGGCCGATCTCGACAGCGACGGTCGCCCGGACACCACCGACAACGACGGCAACGGCGTGATCGACTTCCGCGACATGTCGGTGCGCGACGGGGATCCCACCTACGTGGAGCCGCAGCGACCGCTCGTCACGGATCCGAGGTTCCACGCTCACGTCGTCGCTCCCGGACACTGGGCGACCGCGTTCACGAACCCGTGGCTCATCGACCGAAAAGGAGACGGATGGACCGCCCCCGGCCTCTGATCCTCGCGACGCTGCTCGCGGTCACGTGCATCATGCATGCAACCGTGGCGCGGGCGGAGGCGCCCTGCGAAGGCGCGAACGGCCTCTCGCGACCAGGCGAAGGCACGCCGATCCGGGTCCCGATCTTCGGCCCCGCCGATTTCGGAACGGCGCAGGAGGTGTGCGCACGGTCGCGCATTTCGCTCGAGTCACGCGCCGCGCTGCTCGTCGCGGAGAGCGAGTTTTACGGCACGTTGCTCGCTGGGCTCGCCCTTCGTGCGACCTTCGTGTTGCCACGAAAGACGTGGATCTCGCTTTGGATGCCGGGCATCGAGAGCCGCTACGTCGCGAACGCCACCGTCGACACCACCCAGGGCTCGCTCGGCGCGGGCGCGCTCGGTTTCCACGGGACGTTCTTCGAGTTGCCGGAGGTCGCGCTCGTGGCCTACGGACGCGCGCTCCTCCCGACCGAGACGCTCTTCACGAACGCGACGCGGTACGGGATCGAGCCGGGCATCTCGGCGCTCTATCGCCCGGGCTCCTCCGTCGAGGTGCCGATCGGGATCGCGTTTCCGATGACGTTCACCGCCGGCCCCGGCACCGTCACGAGCCTCGTCGCGCCCGCGTTCTCGGCCGACGTCGTGTGGAGGCCGGTTCGTGGCTTCGGGATCGCGGGAGGCGCCGCGATTCGTCCCGCGGACTCGTTCGATCCGCGGGCGCAGCTTCGCTTCTATCCGTGGCAAAATCTGCAGATCTTGCTCGCGGGTCTCTTCCCGGTCGCGGGCACCGATCGCACGTCGGCGGCGGTCTCGCTCTCCGTCGGTTGGGAGAGCTTCTGAGGCGACGCGGCCGAGCGCGGTGTCAGCTCAGGCCGAGCTCCTCGAGCTTGTAATAGAGCGCACGACGACTGACCCCGAGGATGCGCGCGGCGAGGGTCTTGTTCCCCTTCGCGCGGCTCAGCGCTTCACGGACCGCGTCGCGCCCCGCCGTCTGCACGGCGCTCTCGAGGGTCGCGGAGGTGCTCGGCGACGCGACGAGCGGGGTCGGCGTACCGGACCTCCGAAGCTCGCGCTCCACGTCGGCGAGGGTGAGAACCGGGCCGTCGCTCAGCACCGTGAGGCGCTCGACGAAGTTCTGGAGCTGACGAACATTTCCAGGCCACCTTTCCGAGGCGAGGCGCGCGAGGGCAGCCGGCTCGAGGGAGAACGGACGCCCCGTCGACGCCGCGTGGCCCGCGACGAAGCGCGTCGCCAAGAGCTCCACGTCCCCGGGTCGCGCGCGGAGCGGCGGCACCTCGAGTGGCACGACCGCGAGCCGGTAGTAGAGGTCCTCGCGGAAGGTCCCCGCGGCCACCATCGCCGCCAAATCGCGGTGCGTCGCCGCGACGAAGCGCACGTCGATCTTGATCGCCTTCGTGCTCCCGAGCCGCTCGATCTCGCGCTCTTGGAGCACACGAAGGAGCTTCACCTGCGTCGCGGGGGTGATGTCGCCGATCTCGTCGAGGAAGAGCGTGCCTTCGTGAGAGAGCTCGATGCGCCCCGGCTTTCGCTGCGCCGCGCCGGTGAACGCGCCCTTCTCGTAGCCGAACAGCTCGCTCTCGAGCAGCGTGTCCGGCAGCGCGGCGCAGTGGAGCTTGATGAAGGGCTTTTCGCGACGAGCGCTCCCGTCGTGGATGGCGCGTGCGACGAGCTCCTTGCCGGTCCCGCTCTCGCCACGGACGAGCACCGTCGCCCCCGAGCGCGCCGCCCGCGCGACGAGATCGCGCAGCTCCGACATCGACTCCGAAGCGCCAAAAATCTCTTTCGTTTCAGGCTGTTGCGGAACGGCGTCGCCCGCGTACTTGCCGACCTTGACCGCCTTCCGGATCACGAAGAGCAGCTCCTCGCGGTCGAACGGCTTTTGGAGGAAGTCGGCGGCGCCCGCCTTCATCGCCTCGACCGCGACCGCGACGGAGCCGTGCGCTGTGATCAGCACCACCGGCAGCTCGGGCCAGCGCGCGTGGATCTCGGTCATCAGCCGGCGGCCATCCATGTCTGGCATCCGGAGGTCCGTCACCACGACCGCGAAGGGCGCTTCTTCGAGCGCCGCGAGCGCACGAGCACCCGACGTGACGACGGTCACCGCGTGGCCGGCCTGCCGAAGCTGTGCACCGAGCACCGCACCGACCGCAGAGTCGTCGTCGACGACGAGCACGGCGGCGAAGGGATCACTCGCAGGATCGACCATTCGTCCAGCTTACCTCAGCACGGCGCGACCGAGCTCGGCGCAAACACGCGCGACGGCAACCGCGCGAGGGAGGCGCGGAAAACTATCCAGGAAGGAATACGACTCGGCGCGCCCCACACGAACCGGCCGCGCGAGGTCAATCGAGGGACGGCTCCGACGAACGGGGCGCGGCGTCGCCGCCCGGCACCGGGAGCGAGAGCTCGACGGACGTGCCCTTGCCGACCGCGCTCGTGATTCGGACCGACGTGCCGTGCGCCTCGGCGACGCGGCGGACGAAAGAGAGCCCGAGCCCAGAGCCCGTCGCCTTCGTGGTGAAAAAGTCGTCGAGCGCGCTCTCGCGGGTGACCGCGTCCATGCCCTGCCCGTTGTCCTCCACCCGCACGATCACGTAGGCGCCGCGCGCGCTCGACGAGACGCGGATCGTCCCGCCGTTCGGCATCGCCTCGTCGGCGTTCCGCAGGAGATTCTCGAGCGCCTGCGCGACGAGGGAGGGATCCGCGAACACCGGCGATCGCGACGGGTCGAGCGCGAGCGTGATCGTGGTGCCCTCCCCGAGCGCTACCCGTTGCGCGGCGACCAGCTCCTCGATGAGATCCGAGAGCGCGACGGTGCGTCGCTGCGCGCTCGCGCGGCCGAGGCGCTGGTAGTCCGAGACGACCTCGAGGATGCGATCGCTCTGCTGCAAGATGAGCTCGACGTAGCTCGCGTGGGCGTCCATCGAGCGCCCCTGCGCGCGCTCCTCGAGCAAGAACTCCGCGCTCCCCCGCACGGCCGCGAGGGGGTTTCGTACGTCGTGCGCCATCTGCGCGGCGAGCCTCCCGAGGGTCGCGTGGTAGCGGAGCCTCTCAGTGCGCTGCGCCGTCTGCCCGATCACGTAGCGGAGGCCGATCCAAACGACGAGGGTGACGGCCACCGAGCTCACGACGAGGAGCGCGCCGTTCGTGCTCCACACCCGCACGAGCGCGAGCTGGACCACGATCCCCGCGAGCGCGATCCCGAACGACGTGAGCATCGATCGCAACGTGAGCCCGCGCACGATGCCGAAGCGGGTCGTACCGGCGGCGAGGAGCACCCCGGCGGCGAGGAGGCCCCACGCCGCGAGACGCGGAACGGGGGCGCCCGCGATCGCGAACACATCGGTGCCCGAGCCCCCGACCCCGAGCACGAGCGCAGAAAGCACGAGGTACGCGCCCGGCCTCTCGTCCTCTCCCGCGCTCCGCGCGTGAACGACGAGGATCGAGACCGCCATCGCAAGGGTAAAGACGAGCCCGATCGCGACCAAGATCGCCCACGCCGCCCCGAGCGGAAAAAACGCCGCGCTCGGCACGACGAACGGCGCGACGCACCCGAGCGCGAGACCGGCAAAGTAGATGTAAAGCACACGTGTCAGCACGCTCCGCCGCTTCCGCTGGCCCACGAACGTGACGACGACCGAGAACGCGACGGGCACGGCGAGGCTCGCGGCGGCGGACTCGAGCCACGCCGCCGGCCCCACGTTGCCCGCGTTCCGCGCGATGAGATCGAGCACGTGGTACGCGAAGAGGTTCGTGTAGAGCGCACCGAGAGCGAGCGCGACCGGCTCGCGACGCGCACGAATGGCCGAGAGCATCGCGAGGGCGAGGAACACGATGCTCGAAACGAGGGTGAGCTGGTCGTCCGCGGTCATCGGCGAAGGCCAACGTACCATCGTGAGACACCACGACGCGCCGCCCCACGAGCGAGGCCCAACCGAGGTACGACGCATGGCGAAATCGTGAGGAACAGTGCGGGTTTCCGCGAGCACGAAGGCAGCTTCGCGCTAACGTTTCCGCCCATGCGCTTCCCTTCGCTTCGCCACGCTTCGGCCCTCGCGGGCATCGTCGGCGTCGCCGGCCTCGTCGCCGCCGCCTGCTCCTCGGACCCGAAGGCCACCCCGCCGGTGACGGAGGCCGACTCGGCCGCCCCCTGCCCTCCGCCGGAGGGAACCGGAGCTCCGCTCGCCGCTCCGAAGCGCCGCACCCCGCGATGGGCGTTCGAGCCTTGGATCTCGAAGGACATCTCCACCGCCGACGACACACGCGCGTTCGTGTCCGGCTTCAAGACGCGCGACATCCCCGTCGGCGTCGTGGTGCTCGATAGCCCCTGGGAGACGAACTACCACTCGTTCGTCCCGAACCCCACGCGCTACGGCGGCTTCGACGGGCTCGTCGACGAGCTCCACGGCCAGAACGTGAAGCTCGTCCTCTGGATGACCTCGAACATGAACGAGACGTCCTTCGACGTGGAGAACGGCGGCGACTCGTACGTCGGCCCGACCCCCGATTTCGAGCGGGGTGTACTCTGCAAGTATTACGTGAACGACGGCGACACGTCGTTCTGGTGGAAGGGCCGCGGCGCCGGGGTGGACTTCTTCAACCCCGAGGCGCTCGCGTGGTGGCACGGCCTCCAGAAGCCGATCCTGCAGAAGATCGACGGATGGAAGCTCGACTTCGGCGAGAACTACATCGTGCCCGCGCCGATGAAGAGCAAGAAGGGCGAGGTCTCGCTCCAGGAGTATTCGGAGGAGTACTACAAGGATTTCCTCGCCTACGGCGTGTCGGTGCGCGGGCCCGAGTTCACCACGATGGTGCGACCGTGGGACGCGTCGTACCAGTTCGCGGGCCGCTTCTTCGCGCGCCCGGAGGACGCCCCCGTCGCGTGGGTGGGCGACAATCGCCGCGACTGGATCGGCCTCGCCGACGCGCTCGACAGCATGTTCCGGTCCGCGCGAAAGGGCTACGTGGTCGTCGGCTCCGACATCGGCGGGTACCTCGATCGCGACGACAAAGACCTCACCAAGCTCGTCCCGTTCGATCAAGACAACTTCGCGCGCTGGACGGCGGTCGGCGCCCTCAACCCGTTCATGCAGCTCCACGGACGCGCGAACCTCGCCCCGTGGACGGTGGGCGATCGCGCCGACGAGACGGTGGCGCTCTACCGCTATTGGTCGTGGTTTCACCACGAGCTCGTGCCGTTCTTCTACAGCCTCGCGGAAGAGGCCTATGCCGGCGGCCCGATGCCGATGCTGCCGGAGGGCGAGGATCCGAAGTGGGCGGGCGACTTCCGTTACTCCCTCGGCAAGGCGTTCTTCGTCGCGCCGATCGTGGACGGCACCGGCAAGCGCGACGTGCTCCTGCCGGCGGGCTCGCGTTATTACGACTACTGGAAGCCCGAAGCCGACGCGCTCGAGGGCGGGCAGACGCTCACCGCCGTCGACATGAGCGATCGCGCGAAGATCCCGCTCTACGTGCGTGAAGGCGCGATCGTGCCGGCGCACGTGGAGAACACGGTCACCGGCTTCGGCAACACGGCCTCCAAGGGTCGCCTCACGGTCCTCGTGTATCCCGGCGCGGCGCGCTCGTCGTTCGTGCTCCACGACGACGACGACCAGAAGACCACGATCGACGCCGAGGCGACCGCCCAGTCGGCCACGATCACCGTGTCGCGAAGCCTCGCGCCGCTCACGTTGCGCGTCCGCGCCGACAAGCTCCCCACCGAGGTGCGCGACGGGTCGACCGTGCTCACGAAGGCCGACAGCCGCGAAGCGTTCGACGCCGCGGAGAGCGCGTGGTTCGTCGACACAGCGAAACGAAACGTGTGGATTCGGCTCCCGAAGGCCGCCGAAAAGCGCGCCGTGACCCTCGCGCTCCCCTGACGAGCACGCCGAAACAGCGAAACCTTTCGCGATTTTAGGGTCATCTGGTGCTCCCGGCGGCATGTCGGGAGTGCCACCACGCCTCGAATTTCGCCTACGCTACGCACCATGGCGTCTCGCGCAGGAGGGCTCCTGTGACCGTGCTCGTGGCCGACGACTCCCCCGTCGCCCGCTACGCGATTCTTCGCGAGCTGCGTAAGGCGGGCATCGAACCGGCGTGTGCGTCCACCGCCGCGGAGGCGCTCATGGCGTGCGCGGGCGCCCCTGGCCTCACGTGCGCGCTCCTCGACCTCGACCTCGGCGACGCGCCCGGGACCGTGGTCGCCGAGCACCTTCGCAAGACGCACCCGAACGTCGCGATCGCGTTCTTCACGTCGTCGCGCGAGACGATCGTGGCGGCTACGTTCGGCCCCGTCTTCGCGAAGCCCCAAGAGCTCGCGGACGCGGTCGCGTGGGTGAGCGCGCGCACTTCGGCCGCCGCCGAGTAGCCACGCTCGAGGTCCTTCGACCTGATCGGTGCTCTAGGCGGGCGTGGAGCGCGGCACGCGTGACGCGAGCACGGCCGCGACGACCTCCGGCTGCGCGCTCGCCTCGAGGCGCACGAGCCACGCCTCGATCGCGCTGGTCGCGCCGACGATGTCCTCGATCCGGAGCTGGGGATCTTGGCGAAGCACGCGCTCGCGCACGAGCCGAAGCGCGCGGAGGTCGGCGGCGTCGGACTCCGACAGCACGCCGCGCTCGAGGAGCAACGCCGCGCCTCGCTCGGAAACGACGAGCCTTTTGCCCCACTCGCCGAGGGTGCCGAGCAAGGTTCCGACGCAGCGATCGATCGCGCGATAGGCGTCCAGGAACGCGGCGATCGCGCGGACGCTGGCGCTCTCGCCGAAGCCCGCCGATCCGCCGCCGACGAGGAGCTCTTGGAGCGCTTCTTCGCGCGCCGTGTCGCCGTCCGCGAACGCGCGCGCGAGCCGCTCCGCGAGGCGGCCCTCGGCCGGGCTGCGTCGCGAGGTCGGCCCTTCGTTGCGAACGAGACCGAGCGTCTCGAGGAGCGCGTGGGGGGTGTTCTTTCCGAAGCGCCGCAGCAGCGCGAAGAGCACGTCGGTCCGGCCGAGGCCCTCGGACGCCGTAAATCCCTCGGCGCGGAGGCGCCCGGAGAGGAACGCGGCGAGCTCGAACGCGTCGTCGAAAGGGCGACCGAGGGCGAACAAACGCGACGTCTCTGCGCGCTCGAGGCGCTCGAGGGCGAGCTCGCCGGCGAGGACGAGACCGTTCAGCTCGTCGAGCACCGAGTACTCGTCGAGCGAGAGCTCGCCGGACATGGGCTTGTAAATCAAGTCGTGCTCGACCTCGGCCCACGCGTGCATGAGCACGGACGCGACCTGCACCTCGACCGCGAGCCCGTCCGCGGGCACGACCGCCGCCACGTCGCTGTCGGTGGGGAGAGACTCCCGCGTCACGACGATGCGATGGTGGGTCGCCCCGTAGCCCGAGAAGCGCGGCGAAAAGAGGCCACCGTCGTGGGTGCGACGAGGCCCCGCGAGCGCCGATCCCGAGGGAAAAACACGCGCCTCCGAGACGGCCGCGTAGCGCTCGCGGAGCAGGCGATTCACGGTCCCCGCGGTGCCCGGAAAGTAGAGCGCGACGCGGGCGCCGACGAGATCGTGCACGTCGGCGCGCACGGCCTCGACCGAAGCGTAGGGCGCGCCCTGCACCGCCTCGCGACGACGGAGCTTCTCCTCGAGCCGGTCGTAGCCCTTCGCGCGGGAGGTGACGATCGCGCGTACACCCTCCGCGCGGAGCAAGTGGCGGAGCTCTTGTCGCACATGGCGCGCGCACGCCTCGTAGCGCTCGAAGTTCTCCGCGTAGGCGAAGACGAAGGCTCGCGTCGCGTCCACGGGGCCACCTTCGGATCGAATCGGGACGAGCGCAAGCCCATCGCGGTGCGACTCGGGGTACGCAGCGGTCCTGAGCGAAAGCGTCGCCGCGTCGAGGCGATAGCGGCCACGCGCGCGGTGAATTACCCTCACGAAATGGCCCTACGCGTCTTCGCTTCGCTGCTCGGAACGGCGCTCGCTCTCGCCTCCTTCGCCGCCTGCAGCTCCACCGCCACCCCCGCCGAGTCCGACGCGGCCGTCCCCTCGGACGCGGGCGCCGGCGACACCTCCACCGTCCCGACCGACGCCGGGGCTCGCGCCGACGCCGACGCCGCGCCGGCGTGCAGCGGCTCGTGCCGCACGCTCTCCCTCGATGCGACCTACGGGGCAAAAAAGGCGGCCTTCCAGCGCGCGC
>JAAFHV010000168.1 GCA_013297655.1 Myxococcales bacterium
AGGTTGAACATGCGCCGTCGTACGTGTTCCGGGACGGGCTCGTCGAGCTGCACGCGCGCATGTTCAACCTTCCCCCGACGCCGACCTTCGTCTCGCTCGTCGTCGTGCACCTCGGCCTGCTGCTGGCGGTGGCGTTGGTCTACGGGAGCATGCGTGACGCCTTCGATGCGGTGTCGCAGAGGCTGCATTTGCAGACATGGCAGCTACGGCAGATCGTTCCAGGCGCTCCAGCAGCCCGAGGGGATGGGTGACGACCCATGAATCAAGGCGCCGCGCGACGGTAGCCTGGTGGGTACTCTCGTAGGCAGAGCGGTGCCGTCCCCGCGGAGCCGAGGACGCGGGGCTGCTCGAGCGGACCACGACCGAGGTCGACCGCCGCGACGCGCACGAGCGGGACGTCGGCGCACACCAGCGCTCCCTTGCACGTGTGGTTCGGCGTGCAGGACTCCAGGCACACGGGCGGACCTCGCTCTTCCACAGCAAGGCACATCCCGATTCGACAGGGCCTGTCGGCGTCGCACGGTTCGAACGCGGCGCTCTCTCTCTTCTCGGTGAGCTTGCCGTAGACGGGCCCGGCCAGCGCCGCGAGAACGAACGGCGCGATGCGCTTGGCCCACCACACGATGCGCGCGCGCCGGGCAGCCGATGCCGAGCGGACCGCGAGCTCCCAGGCGGTGCGGTCGTCCTGATTCTTGGAGGGAGGGAGAGGCACGTTTTCTCCTGAAGCGGGACGCCTCGACTCCGCGCCGAGAGCTCCGCCGAATCGTGCCCAGCCAGGTTCGATGCCACGAGGTGATCGTGCAAGCGCGACGTGGGAAGAGGCTGGCAAATGGCATTGCCCACTGTGACTCTGATTGTCGTCGCGCTTCTCGGCGGTGCTACGCCCTCACGACGATGAGGCTCGCCGGTCTCGTGCGGAGAGAATTTCTCCCTGGTGGAGACGCCGTTCACGGAGTGTACCGGTCTCCACCACGTGCCGGCGGCGGTCGCCCTTCGCTCAGGGGTACTCGTCGCGTTTGGCGACGGTGACGATCTTCTTCGTTACCGGAGAGTAGATGACGAAGAGGTCCTCTCGTCCATCGACGTTCGGCGCGGTCGGCTGGTACTGCCCGCCGATCCGCAGGTAACGCGCTTGCGCGCCGACGCTCGTATCGACGAAGCGTGCGAGGCGCGTGAGGTTCGACGAGGCCATCGTGCGCTCGTAATCCACACGGGCGAGCACCTGCGGCTGCGCGAAGTCGTAGTTGCCTGCGTCTTGACCGAACGCGAGGGCGAGCCGTCCCGCGACGTCGAGCTCCGTCGCGAGGGCGCAATCCGCGCTCCACTCACGGAGGTCGATCCCCGTGCAGTACCGGCAATCCGAATAGGCTTGGTCCTCTTCGATTCGAAGGGCCGCCGTCTCGGGGCGCTCGGTGAGGCTCGGCGAGCACGCCGCCGCGCTGCCTACCGTGCAGTTGACGAGCTCCCCGCCCTCGATGCTCGACAGGGTAAGGTCCAAGGTTCCCTCGCCAAAGACGCGGTGAACGAGGGCGCCACCGCGGAGCGCGCGGTACTCGGTGAAGCGACGCTTCGTGCTCGTTTGGGTGAGCGTTCGCACCGAGATGCGCCCGCCATCGACCCAGGAGAACACTCCCCGCGCGCCGTCGTTGGCATAGGCGTCGATCGCGCGGAGCTGCTCGCGGCGAATCGCGGAGACGCTGCTGTTGGCGGTCAACGTGCGAAACGCCGAGCGCGTGAGCCCTGGGCCGCGATCGAGCTCCGCGACGCTCGCACCGAACGCGCAGGTGGCCACGCTCGCCGGGGACGGCTGCGCCGTCACGTTGCACGAATAAACCGAGTCGTCGCCGAGGACGGCGGCGGTGGCAGTCGCGTTGCCCACGAAGAGATGCCCCTGCGGGTTGTCGCCCGCGTGCCACGAGACCCAGGTGAACACGCGGCCGGAGGCCTTCTCCGTCACGGTGCGAAAGCGGACCTCGTCGTCGTCGGTGCCTCGCAGGAACGCCTGCGGATCGCCGTTGCCGAGGCGGGCGAGCTGCCGACGATCGTCGGGAGAGAGGGCCGCGCCGACCCTCACCGTGCGCGGCGCGCCGACCTCGAGCGCGGGCGAGGCCTCGAGGGTTTCGCGTGTGGTTCCGAACAAGCAGCGCGCGGCGCTGACGGCTTGTTCGTCGGCCTCGAGCCCCTCGACCTCTGCAACCTCGGCGGTGCACGCGGTGGACAGCGCCGCAGCCGCGAAGGCAAAGACGAATGAACAGGCAACCGCGCGCGGGGACCAAAGCTTCTTCATGGGCGGTCACTTACATCAGCCACGAAGGTGCGCACGTGACAATTTGCGCACGCGAAGCCATCGATTCGGCGAGGCACCACGAGACCGAGGAACGGTTCGATCCGCTGCGACTCCTTCGCCGGCCCGTGGGCCATCCGCGACGGATCTCCCAAGCTCCCTTCATCGAGCGAAAAGCGCGTGCGGGCGATTCGTTGTGGAGTCGCCCTCCATGCTGGCGCCGCAAGATCTCCCCCTCCTCGCCGTGTTCGTCGCCGTCGTGCGCGCGGGTTCTTTTTCGGGCGCGACGCGCGAGCTCGGACTCGCGAAGAGCGTCGTGAGCCATCACATGGCTACGCTCGAGGAGCGATGTGGAGTGCGCCTCCTCGAACGCACGACGAGGTCGCTCCGGGTGTCGCGCGCCGGGAGTGCGCCGCCTCGAACGTCATCATGTCCTCGGTGGTCTCCCGGCGGAAGACGACGCCCATCGTCATCACCGTTCGATGGGCTCGAACGATGCTCCACCTCTGTTTCGAGGAAGCTCGGCGCGGCGCTCATCCGCTTCTCCGTGCGCTCCTGGTCGTTTTTCTCTCCTGGCGAACGCGTCCGCAAGGTCAGGCTCACATCCTCCTGACGCCCCCAAGAAACGCGTCGAACGGAACGCAACGTTCGACACGACGATCCACCTCCGCAACGCCGTTCGAGGAGCATCGCGTTCCTCGCGCGTGTGGAGGCGTGGATCGCGCGAGGGCCGGAAAAGCTCGGACCGATCCACGCGCAACCGAGCTTGAGGCGCGAAAAGACCGCGGATTCGTGCCGCACCAACGTCGCCGGCAGCTCCGAAAATCTTAGCTGGCTCGCCACTCCGCCCGCGGCCTGCCGGTTGCACTCCTCACCTACGATGAAAAAATCTCTCCTCACCGTACTCACCGCGCTCTCCGCCGCCACCGCCGCATGCTCTGGCGGATCATCCCCCTCCCCAACAGCGACGCGCGCCAGCGACCTCGCCGATCCCCTCGTCGGCGGGCCAAATTCAGGAGCCGCCCGCAAGGCTTCGATCGCGGGTCTGCACGACTTCGGTGGGGAGTCGCTCCACGACGACGCGGGGGCTGCGGGGTGGTCGCTCTGGTATCAACCGCTCAATGGGCCCGAACGGGCGAGCGGCTATCGGACCGACTTCCGCGAGGCCACGAGCCGCGGGATACGCGTGCTCGCTCGTGTCGACAATTCCTGGGAAAAGGGCAAAGGCAGCATGCCTTGCCGCGCGCAGTTCGACACCTTCGCCGAGCAGGTCGCGGCCTATGTGGCGTCGACCTCGGGCGTCTCGATTTGGGTCATTGGCAACGAGACGAACATCGATGACGAGGCCTACAATACCTGGCCAACGTGCCCCGACGCCTCGGGGGTGATGAAGCCGGAGCGAACCACCCCTGCCCTCTACGCAGAGGGCTTTCGAAAGATTCGCGCAGCGATCAAGCGCGTGCATCCGACCGACCAGGTCGCGATCGCTCCGGTCGCTCCGTACGTGTATTCCACCGAGACGGGCGGTCGCGAGCACGGCATCGACTACCAAGCACGGGTCATGGCCGCGCTGGGCGAGGGCGGGTTCGACGCGATCGCCCTCCACGCGTACACCGCGAGCCACGACACCTCACTCGTCGCGAGCGACGAGAAGGACCCCGCTGCCCCCGCGTATGCACGCCACCTCCGAAGCTATCGGAGCGCCTTGGACCGCGTCCCATCCTGGGCGCGCGCGCTCCCTGTTTACATCACCGAATCGGCGCCTTGGCCCAGCTCGTGGAGCGCGGCCGCGAGCGAAGCAGGCGGCCGCGGACGAGGTTGGGCGCAGGCGGCCACGCGCGACGTGCTCGAGTGGAACGCGAGCGGCAGGCAGAGGGTGAATGCGCTCGTGTTCTATCGTTGGAAGAACTACGACGCCCAAAGCCAAGGCATCGAAGGGCTGCCTCGCGTGAGGGACGACGTCGTTTCAGCGCTCGCGCTCGGGGAGAATCTACCCGCGCCCCCTGCCCCTTCGGCGCCCCTCACGCTCGGCAACGCTGGCGCCGGCTCCGACGGCATCTCCACGTGGGTATGGGCGCAGGGCACTGGGTTCACGCCGTCGACCGCTTTGCGCTTTGGGCCTGCGTGCGAGGAGGCGCAGTCGTGGAGCTACACCACCCCGCCGGGCTCCGTCGAGCTGCGACCAGGTCCGGTGATGGTGTCGATCGTTGGTAGTCCCACGAGCGGCGGGATCGCCGTGATGCTCGAGAATCGCCAGAATGTGGGTGTTCGCGGAGTCGATGGCTCGACCGAAACGGCCTGCCGCACGATTCGTCGGGAGACCTGGTGATGCGCCCGCAAAGGCCTGCAACTGTGGGAAGGTCCACGAAACCCGCAGTCGGGATCCTCGCCGTGCTGCTCGCCGCGACCACCTCCATCGCCTGCTCGGGCGCGTACGTCGCGCTCGACGACTCGGCGCTGGTCACGTGGCCCGATACGGAGGCGTCACCCACTCGGCCCTCGATGCCGCGCGGTCCGGTCCCGGGAGCGAGCGACGCCACCGCGGCCGAAACCGGAGTCGGCCTCGAGCCCAACGCGGCGGCCGACGCGGCGGCCGACGCGGCCGTCCTCGGGTGCGTCGAGCCGGAGCCCAACGACGACCCCACAAAGGCTCCGCTATTGCCTTCATCGTTCACCTGCGGTCGGCTCTCCGACGCCGCCGACGTCGACTACTTTGCGCGACGAACGGTAGCCGGCGAGCGGGCGATTCGCATCGTCTCGCCTGCAGGTCCCGCGGGCGACGCCCTCGCGGTCACGGTTCAGGCCAACGGGGACACCTTCGTGCTCGGACGGGACGACAAGCTGCTCGTCGCCGTCGGCGTCACGTATACGTTTCAGGTCCGTTCCATGTCGAATCTGCCGACGGCCTATGGGATCCTCGTCGAATAGTCGCTGAAGACGACCTATCGGTAAGCGTTCGGCCCGGAGAAGCTTCGTTCATGAATGCCGAGGAGCGAGCCGGCGAGGAGCCGGCGGCGGGGGCCCACGCTTCCGCCAACGTGATAGACGACGAGGACGATATCGACGCGCACGTGGACCGCGCGACGGACCCCTCGCGGGTCTGGCTCGCCGAGGCCGAGGCCGAGGTCGCTGCGTTGATCACGCGGGGGCGTGCGCTCGTGCCGGCGAGCGAGAACGGGGATGCGCTTCACCCACGCCTGCGTCTGCTCGAGGGGATCCATCTCGGCCTCACGGGCCGCGCGGAGGAGGGAGCGGTGGCGCTGCGAGCTCTCGCGGAACACTCCGAGGTCGCGCGCACGAGCGGCGAGGCGCACGAGGAGCTCGCAAGCCGCGCTTGGGAACACTGCGGAACGCTCTTTCGTATGGCGCTCGACCCTGCGGCGGCGTTGAAGGCATTTCGAGGCGCGAAACGGGCCCGCGCTGCCCAAAATGCGGCGGACCACGCGGTACACGAGACCCGACTCGCTCACCGAGAAGCCGAGGCTCTTGGCTCGTTGGGACGTCTCGAAGAAGCAACCGAGCGGCTCCTTCACGTGGAGGCTGCGGGTCTCGCCCTCCGTGACGACATGCTCGTGGCGCGCGCGCTCGCGAGTCGCGGATCGATAAGCTTCGAGAACGGGCAGCTCGTCGAAGCGGCCGAGCTCTACGAGCGCGCGATCGCGATCGCGGACCGCTGCGCCGCGATCTCCCACGCCATGATTTGGCGCGGATACCGCGGGCAAGTCGAGCTCCACCGGGGCCATCTGCCCGCCGCGGAAGACATGCTAAAGAGCGCGATCCGCTCGGCGAAGGAGCATCACCGGACCGACGCCCGCGCGTTGTTCCAATCGGTGCTCGCGACGGTTCGGACCTACCAAGGATCCGACGCCGAGGTCGTGGCATCGCGCCTCTTCGACGAGGCGATCGAGGACGCAAGGGCGTTTCCTCTCATCGACGGCGCCGTTCGAATCCACGCGCTTCACCTGCGCCTCGCGAGAGCCGTCACCCGCTTCCGAATGCCTGACCTCGACAGCGAGCTTTCTCGCGCACTCGCGGGAATTTCTACCGAGAGCGAGCTGCTCGCTTGTCGCCCGAATCCCGTGCGCGGGGGGAGATCCCTCGTCGACGATTCCGACGACGTGCGCTTGGCGCTTCGGCTCCTGCGACGCCGCATCGCAGAGATTCGCAGCACACGCCTCCCCGATTTCGGTGGCGCTCGTGTCGAAATTTTCAGCAGCGCGCGCGCGTTCCGTGTGGACGGACGGATCGTCAGCCTCAGTGCGCATCCAACGCTTCGAAAGGTGCTCGCGCGGCTCGCGGAGGGCTCTGCTGCCGAGGTCCCTCGCGCCATAAGAGCGACCGCGCTCGCCGATGCGGTTTGGCCTGGCACGGCGAGCGCCAAGGCCAAGATGAACCGACTCTATGTCGCCCTCGCGGAGCTTCGAACGCTGGGGCTCCGCGGCAGTCTGCAAAAGTCGGCGGACGGCTACCGGATTGAGGGCGCGACGCTCCTCGGGGCGCGGATCACGGTGCCGCGAGAGGACGAGCCGGCGTCGTCGCGGAGGCGGCGGCAGAAGTGACGACCGGCGCGCTCGTGGGAGAACCGGTCGCGGATTGCACCGCCTGCGGCTGCCGCGGCTCCGGTAGGGGGGTACGAAGTCGGGCCGCTCGCGGCGGGCGCGGGCACGCACGAACCGCAGGCGACCATCGCGGCAAGCACGGCCAAGCGAGCCGACGAACGGCGTGTTTCGGTCATGACGGCACAATGTCGCACGCGCACTTCGGCGCGCACGTCACGAACGCCGGTCTCGTAACCGAGTATGCTGCCCTCGCGAAGAGCCCATCCGTCGCCATCCGGTCAGGGCTGGCGGCGGTCGTGCTCGTGGACCAATCGCCCGCCGTTCTTCGTGTCGTCGAGCAGCTCCTGGCCGACACGGACGACGACGTGAAAGTCCATGCTTTCCGTAACATCACGGGCATTCGTGTGCCCCCAGGGGCCGAACTGTGCGCCCTCGTCAAACGGCACCTCGTACGAACAGGGCCCGTCGACGGCCTTGCCTTGGCGGACGCCTGGGCGAGCCAGTGCGGCGGTGTCTTCGACGTCGTGATCGACGAGCTCGAGAAACGAGTTTCCGCGTCGGTGCCATCGACCGGCACGAACCCGATCCAATACGCCGTGGCGACCGAATGGGCTTGCCGAAACGCGCGGATGCCCCGTTCCGCAAGCGGGCGATGGCAGTGGCGTCGAAGCTCGCGCAGGTCAAACAGGCGCCCTCCGACGCAAGGCACCAGGCCGTCGTGGCGGTGGCGACGTGCGGTGTGCCAGCGGAGGCGCGTGGCGTCCTCGCGGCGCTGGGCAGGGATCCTGCCCTCGCGTCGTCCGTAAAGGATGAGCTCGAGGATATCGCGAATCGGAAGTAGTCGGACGGCCGCAGCCTCGCTCGCTAGGATACGAGGCTCGCTTCGCTGCGGCTCGCGTCGGCGAGCGCGTGAAGCACCTCCGCGCACGCGTCGAGCCCGCGATGCTCCTCGGCTCGGGCGGCCATCGCGAGAAAGCCGCGCCGGTACAGCTCACCGATGCGGGCTCGCGCTTTGGGCGTGAGGTCGACTTCGACGACGCGACGATCGCTGAGGCCCGTGCACCGCTTGATCAATCGGCGCCGCTCGAGCCGATCGAGCAACGTGGTGACCGCCCCCGAGGTGAGCCCGACCCGGCTCACGACGAAGCTCACCCGAACCGGCCCGCGCTCCAAGAGGAGGAGGCACTCGAGCTCCGTGCGCTGGAGCGACAGCGCTTTTGCGACGACGAGATCGTAGTCGCGGAGGGCGTCGTGGAGGAGCCGGACCGCGCCCATCAAGGCCATCGCGCTGGGAGAGGGCCCCCGAGGGCCAGAAGCGTGCGCTACTTTCGCCAACGCATCACCTTTTGCGGAGACTTCCCGGGCGCGCGCTCGATCTCGCACCGCGCTTCGAGATCGACCTTGGTGTAGGTGCAGTAGTTTCGCGTATTGCCCTTTGGGAAAAGTTGGCTCTGGCCTCCGCCGTAGAGAGACTGCGCGGCGGCGACGAGGTCCTTCACGAGCACCGTGCCGTCGGACGCGGCGTCGATGAGCTCGAGGATGAGCTCCCGCATCGCCGAGTATTGCCGAAGGTCCATCGTCCAGCCGTCGAGACCACCGGGCCGCGTCGCGTTGAAGATCTCGACGCGGCCCTTCTCGCGCGCCTTTGCGTCTGCGAGCCACGCGGACTTCGGAACCGGGCCCGCATGAGGATCGCGGGCGGGGCTCGCCGCTCGGGGGGTACGCGCTTTAGTGCGTTGTTTCATCTTCTCCCCCGAACGTGTGGACGGCGCGCTCACGGTCGACCCGCCGACGGTCTATCGCCTGCAAAGATCGATTGAATTACCGACGTTTGATCTCGCCGCGCGCGGGCGACGATGCCCTCTTCGATAGGGAGGCTATCGAACCCGTGCATCGCCGCTGGGTAATCGAAAAAGTGCGTTGCAACACCGGCGGCCTTCAAGCGCTCGGCATAACGAACCGCCTCGTCGTGCAAGGGGTCGAACTCCGCCGTCCAGAGGACGGTCTCCGGAAGACCTTCGAGGGTCGCGGCGGAGAGGGGCGAAGCGAGCTCGGTGGGAGGCTTGCCCTGCAGGTAGTACTCCCACATGAGCTGGTTGGCCTGCGCCGTCCAGTTGGGAGTGTCCGTATGGGCCGTCGCCGAGCGCGTGCTGCAGGTCGCGTCGAGCACGGGAAAGCCGAGGTACTGCCAACGGAGGCCGACACCTTCGTTTCTTGCGCGAAGGGCGAGCCCGGCGGCGAGGCCACCCCCCGCGCTCGTGCCGCCGACCGCGATGCAGGTACGATCGACGCCGAGCGCCTCTGCGCTCTCGATGAGCCACCGAAGCGCCGCGAAGCAGTCGTCGAGACCGGCCGGGAACGGATTCTCGGGCGCGAGGCGGTAGTCGACAGACACGACCGTCATGCCGAGCTCCCGGCAGAGCCAAACACAGCGGCGGTGCTCGGTCTTGAGGCCTCCGACGACGAAGCCTCCCCAGTGCGCGAAGACCATCGCCGGCCGGCCGCCTTTGCGCGCGTTCGGTGCCTCCGGCTCGTAGAGCCGCACACGCACCTTTGGCCCCCCTGCCCTCGGCGCGACCTTCTGGTCCCGAACACGAACCCCCGCGGTCGCGACGCGCGGCATGAACAGGTGCATCAACGCGATGCCGAAGCGCGCCCGAAAGACACTCTCGAACTTCACCGCTGGCGTCGCGCGGACCGCAGCGTGCAGCTCCGGCGCGAGATGCTCGAGCTCGTAGACACGATGGACCGCCGCGGCGCCCGACTCTGGAGGGGACGTGCTCATCGCCTTGACGGTGGAGTAACTTGATGATCAAGTCAATCGTGCGGCGGAGGGTGGCGCTTCGTGGCACCACGCTTCACCGCGCCCGAACGGCGCGCGGCCCCGTGTCGTAGGCGGGCTCTTCGAGGTCGAACCGCGGACACCGTCCACGCCGCGGACACGAGCCCGTCGTTCACGTCGATGCTCACTCGAGCGCGGCGTCGCGTTCCGACCGTCTCGAGCGCCTCGTCGCGCCCGCCGAAGGACGAGCGCAGGAGCGATCGAAGCCGACAGCGGCGTCGTGATGGCATGGGCCTTTGCCCTGGACGTTCTATCTCGCCCAGACTAGGTGTCGCGTGCGTCGAGAACGTACGTGAGGGCCTCGCGCCCACGAAGGTTTCGCACCGCATGAGACTCGCTGGCATCGTCGGATTGGCCGCGTTGGGCTTGCAGCTGAGCTGTGGCGCGGGGGGCGCCGGAACGGCCGCGCAATGCAACGAAGTGCCCGCTCTACGCAACGGAGTAACCGCTATGCCAAACGCCGTAACCGTTCTACGCAACGGAGCAACGGTTACGTGCAACGCGGTCATCGTTCTCTGCAACGGAGTGACCGTTCTCTCCAATGACTCATCCTCGGACGCTCCTGACGAAGAGAGCGGAGCCGCGGCGACGGCCGCGGACGCGGACGCGCTACCCGGATCGCAGAAGCCTCCGCGCGGGCGTCTTTCTTCCGCGCGGCGACGTTTGGAGAGGCGCTGTCGCCCGTCCTTCGGCAGCGTCACGTCCTCCGTTCGGAGCTGCCTTCGTCTTCGCTTTCGCCTTCGCGCGCGCCCGGCGCGATCTCGACGTCGACGCCGCGCGGTATGGCGCGAGCGCCCTCGGCCCGTCGTCGGCGTGGAGCACCTTCGCGCCGGCCCGGATCTCCTTGAGCGAAAGGCCGAGCGCGAAGAGCGCGCGGTTCCGTGACGCGAGCCGAGCGGCCGCGCGCACGCGGTCGGGCCTGGTGCGGAGGATCACGGCCAGCTCGGCCGCGCGTTCGGCCACGCCCTTCAGCTTGCTCAGCTTGGCGTACGTGCTCGCGTGCGTCCGCATGAGCGCGACGAGATCGTCGAGGTCCGACACCAGATTGGCGATGCGCTTGCCCCCGGCGATGCGGTCGAGCTCTGCCATCACCTTGGTGCTCCGCCGAAAGGCGAAGCGCGAGAGCGCGATGACCTTCGCGCGGAGGCTCGCCGCTTCTTTCCTCGAGGCTTCGCGACCTTCGCCCTTCTGCCTTTCGACGCGCACCTGTTCCCAAAGCGCGTTTTCGTCCTTCGCGTGCTGAAGGAGGCGGGCGCCGACGTCGGCGAGCGGGGCGTCGAACCCTGGCACATGGGCAGCGAAGGATCGGCAGGCCTTCCGGTAGGCGGACGAGGCACGATCGGCCGTCAGAAAGTAAGCGTTCATGCCGTCGGCTGGCTTCGCCTCGTTCGCAGCTTCGACGGATACCCCCGCGCGAAGAAGCACGTGCCGCACGAGCGCGTCGCCCGCGAGGTCGGCTGGGATCGGGACCGTCGCGTGCTCGTGCGCGCTCTCCTGCGGGCGCCCCGCCTTTGCCTCGCGCGTCGGTCGTGTCGCGGTCGCCTTCGAGCCCATGTTCCCCTCGATGATATGCGCTTTCGCGCGCTCACTCGCGCGCCACGAAGCCCGCCTCGGTCGCAGGTGCGACCGCACCGAGCCGCGAGACCCAAAGGAGCTCCCCCTCGGCTTCGCACAGGAACACGACGTGCGAAACCGCGAGCGATCCGAGCTGCTCGCGGAGCGTGACGATCGCCATCGCGGACGGGACCTCGACCTCGTGAAGCGCAGCGAGGGTCTGCGCGCTCCGCCCGCTCGTGACACGAACGCCAACCGTAAGCAGCGCGGCCTCGATCGCCCCGACGAGATCCTTGGCGATCCTGTAGCGGGCGAGCGGTCGCGAGGCGAAGGCGTCGGCGAGGTGCTCGCGGCGGATCCGCTCCGCGAGGCGCTGGTCGTTCGGCCGCGAGGGCAGCGCAAAAATGTTCGCGATCTGCGCCCAGTCGTCGCGCCCGGAGGCGCCACGGGTGGGGTATCGGAGGCGCCTTTGCGACGTACCTGCCTCGTCCGCGAAGGCGAGCAAATCGGAGATCGCGTCGAAGGCGCGGAAGCGGAAGGAGCGCGCCTCGAGTGCGGCCATGGTCTCTGCGCCCGGGAGCAGCTCACGACCGGACGACGAAAGAAACGTGAGGACACGCTGCGACATCGCCGCACCGTGGCCCGGGAGTGAAACGGCGCCGTCGAGGCGGCGTGACGTTCGCCCCATTTCGCGGTGACGCGTCACGCGTTCACGCGCCACGCGTCTCCCCCCGCGCGCCGCGCGCCGCGCACCGCTCGCTCGCCCTCGTCAGATTTCGACGGGCGCCTTCTTCGGCTTCGCCGCCGGGCGTGCCGCGCGCGTACGCGACGTGGTGGACGTGAGGTAAGGCAAGAGTGCCTTCGGCGAGTCGTCCTCGTAGAGGAACTTTGCGCCCTTGCGGATCTCTTCGAGCGCGACGCCGAGCGCCTCGACGGCGCGGTTGCGCGAGGCGAGCTGGTTCGCGGCAGGTACGCCGTCGGACATCGTGCGGAGAATGACGGCGAGCTCCGCCGCCCGCTCGGCCGCGCCCTTCAGCTTCTTCAACTTCGCGAAGGTGGCGGGGTGCGCGCTGATGAGCTTCACCATGTCGTCGAGATCGGTGATGAGGTCGGCCAGGCCCTCGCCCGCCGCGATGCGCTCGATCTCCGCGAGCACGGCTTTGTTCCTTCGGAACACGAAGCGGGAGAGCTTGAGCACCTTCGCGCGGAGCTTCTCGGCTTCCTTGCGCGAGACGCCGCGGCCCTCACCTTTGCTCTTGGAGAAGCGCATCTTCGACCACGTCGAGCTCTCGTCCTTCGCGTGCTCGAGGAGCGTCGCGGCGACGCTCGCCAGCGAGATGTCGAACGTGGGAACGTCGTCCGCGAAGGCGTCGTGCGCCTTGCGGTACGCAGCGATCGCGCGATCGGCTTCGAGGAGGTACGCGTCGATTTGGTCGCCAGGCTTCGCGGCGTTCGCGTCCTCGAGGGAGATCTCGGCGCGCTGGAGGACGTGGCACACGAGGGCGTCGCCTTCGAGGCCCTTCGGGATCGCGACGAGCTCGTCGTCCCCCTTGCTCTCCTTTGCCTTCTTGCTCTTCGTCGAAACCTTCGCTTCAGCAGCCGATGCCTTTTTCTTCGTGGCCATTTTTCCCTCCGCGACTCGAGGCTACGAGAGGCACTTTGGCGTCGGCAAGCGAATTGCAGCGCTCGCTTGCCCACCCGTTTCATTCACCTTCACGATCGGCGACGGCTCTCTCGAGCTCGGAGGGAGCTCGGGGTTGCGGAGATCGTGGTTGCTCCACGAGATCGTGGGAGTCGAGGGCGAGCGCGGCAGACTCGAGCTCCTCCTTCGGAGTGGGGTCCCCACGCGGCTCCCGTGTCGGCTCGGCCCAGGCGGCGATACGCAGGGGAACAGGAGCTTCGCACTCCATGCGCCACCACCACGAAGCAGGCCCGAGACTCCGCAGTTTCGTCACACGATCGGCGCTTGACCAAGGCGCTCGCGAGCGCTCAAACCATGGCGTAGCTGGGAGGCATTGCCATGCAGGGGGAAAGCACCGTGCCCACACTCGCGATCTTCGCCGACACGCGCATGCGCCACGAGGCGCTCACCGTGCCGCGCGCCACGGTCTACGTGCACGCGGGGCAGTGGAGCACCACACGCTCGTGGAGCGACACGCTTCGCTTCTTGGATTGGTTCAAGGCACTCGCCGGAATGAAGGTGTTGGTCCGCGGCCCGAGCGACGCGTGCACCTCGCCCCAGGGCGACATCCGCGACGCCTGCGCCGCGCGCGGCGTGGTGTACCTCGAGAACGAGCGCGCCACGGTCGCGGGGCTGACGTTCTGGGGCGGCCCGTGGGTCGACGACGAGCCTCTGCCGCAGCTCGGCGCCGCGCTCGCTCCCGTTCCGGATCGGGTCGACGTGCTCGTCACGCACGGCGCGCCGCGAACCGAGCCGGCCGCCCCTCCGACCCGCCGCGATCGCGCCGCGGTGACCCTCCTCGCCGAGGTCATCGCGAAGCGCCCACGCCTGCACGTGTTCGCCCGTGGTCGCCGCGGCACGGGCATTTGGGGGGCAGGGCCGAACACCACGCGCTTCGTCGGAGCTTCGCTTTGGCGCCCCATTTTTGGTCTTCGTTCTCCGTTCGTAGAGCGGCTCGAGAGCGCCAGCGCTTCGGTCGTCTAGGGCACCCGAAACTTTCGCGATCCGTCGGCGTAAAACGGACATGGCTCATCGTCCCTCATCGGTCGCGCGGCGATCCTTCCTTTTCTCCTATGTCGAGCGCGAGGTCGAGGTCCGTCGCGACCGGCGCCGTGACCGCGAGGACGAGCGGATTGCCTCAGATCCGTACTTCGAATCGCTCCGCGAACTGCTCTGCGATCTCCCAAAGCTCGGACGGCAAGCGCGCCTTGGCCTCCGCGGTGAGCTCCGCCGCCACGGTGCCGTAGTGAGCGTGGGCTAGCGCACCAGCGATGGATGCCTGTGTATCGGCGTCGCCACCGAGGGAGACGGCGAGCCGTATCGCGCCTTCGAGGTCGTCGGCATCGAGAAACGCGAGAAATGCTTCCGGCACGGAGCCGTCACACGTTACGTCGAACGTGTACGACGGCCGCACGTCGGCCACCGAACGCTGGAGGTCGTATCCGAACGTCGACTCGATGCGAGCGCGAAGCTCGTCTTTCGTCGCGCCCATCCTCGCCCAGAGCACGGACGCCGCGACCGCTTCGGCGCCGCGGACTCCGGAGGGGTGATCGTGGGTCGGTACTGCACTTGCTTTTGCTTCCGCTCGGACACGCGGCAGCGAGTCGAACGCGAGCCCTATCGCGCTCGCTCGCATCGCCGAACCGTTTCCCAAGCTTCCGTACGGGCTCGGCGCGGCGGCGTCGAGCCAAGCCTGGAAACGACCGCCGTATCCGCGACCGGGGTACCTCCGACCGAACGCGTGGAGGCACGGTCCGTACGGCTGCGCGCGTAGGATCGCGTCGGCGACGGCGAGCGACATGACCGTGTCGTCCGTGAAACGGCTCTCCGGGACGAAGAGAGGAAAGTCCGTTCGTTTCATTCCGGACTTTTCATGAACCGAGCCGATGATGTCTCCCAGAATCGCGCCGATCATGCCGTGAAGTGTAATCCGCCCGCGCGCAAACCCGAGCCACTTCTTCGCGCTGAGGTGAGCTTACGGGCTCCCCGACACCATTCCGCGCTCGAGCCCGAGCTGATCACCTCGTTCCTCAATTGGCGATGAAACGTCACGTCGAGGCGTCGCGACCGCTGTCACTCTCTCGTGGTGCGACCCACGCTGACGCAAACGAAACGGAACGTCGTCGTCGGGCTCGCCGCGACCGCGGTCGACCTCGGGCTGCTCTCCGTCGGCGTAGAATGGCTCGGCCTAAAGCCGAGCGTCGTCGGCCCCGTCGCCCTCGCCGCTGGCGTGGCAGTGCAGCTCGTCGGCACGAAGAAGTACGCCTTCCGTGATCGCTCGAGGGATTGGCTTCGCCAAACGGTGCTCTTCCTCGGCGTCGAGCTGCTCGCGTACACGGCGAATGTCGTCGCGTTCACGGCCGTGACCTCGACCACCCGCGCGCCGTACACGCTCGTCCGCATCGCGGTCGGCGCGATCGTCTACTTCGGTATCAGCCTGCCGCTGTGGACGCGCATTTTTGACTCGCCGGCGCGACGTTTGGAGAACGAGGCGCCGACGTGACGCTCGTCGTCGTGCTGGCGTTGACCTCGGCGGCGTGGGTGCTCCTCGGGCTCGCGGCCGTCGCTCGCTCGCAGGCGCGCCCGTCCGTTCTCGCGTCATCGACGACAGCGGGCCTCCCATCGGTGACGGTGCTGAAGCCGCTCGCCGGCGCCGACCACGCGCTCGAGGCCAACCTCGAGAGCACATTTCGTCAATCGTATCCCCACTTCGAGGTCGTCCTCGGTGTCGAGACCGACGACGATCCCGCGCTCGTCGTCGCGCGTCGCGTGGCGGCCAGGTTCCCGAACGTCGCGAGCCGCGTCGTCGTGACGAAGGGCCACGCCGCCGCGAACCCGAAGGTGCGCAAGCTCTTGGGAATGTTTCCGCACGCCCGCCACGACCTCGTCGTCATCAGCGACAGCAACGTTCGTGTCGCGGCGCACTACCTCGCCGATCTCGTCGCGACGCGGCTCGAGAGCGGCGCCGGGCTCGTCACGAGCCTCATCGTCGGCACCGGCGAGACCGACATGGGGTCCGCGCTCGATTGTGCGCAAATGAACGGTTTCTGTACCCCGGGGAGCTGCCTCCCTACCCTCCTCGGGAGCGCCGCCGTCATCGGCAAGTCGATGTTCTTTTCGGTCTCGGAGCTCGAGCGCCTCGGAGGCCTCGCGAAGGTGCGCGACGTGCTCGCGGAGGATTTTGTCCTCGGGAAAATGTACGAGCACGGCGGCCTTCGTGTCGCGGTCGCGCGGTTGCCCGTCGCGAGCGTGGCGGGTCCCACTTCGCTCGCGAGCTTCGTCGCACGGCAGCGTCGCTGGGCAGCGATGCGCTGGCGAAACACGCCCGCGGCGTTCTTGCTCGAGGGGATGGTGAACCCGCTCGTGCTCCTCGCGCTCGCGGGCGTCGCCGACGGTGTACGGGGCATGGGTGCGCTCTTTCCTTGGCTGCTCGCCCTCGCGCTCGTTCGCGACATGGGGGGCTGGGTCCTCCTCCGGGGCACCGCGAACGTGTGGGTGACCGCCGCGGTTCTCCCCTTGAAAGAGGTGCTCGCCATCGCGGCGTACCTGTCCGCCCCGTTCGCGCGGACCCTCACGTGGCGCGGCCGGGTGCTCCGGCTGGGCGCCGGCTCGATTCTCTACGCCACCTCCGGCGAGGACGGTTGGCAAGCGCGCGACCACCGGAACGAGCATGTCGCAGGTGCCCCCGCCCAGTGATGACGACGAGGACCTGCGGAGCCCTCTCGCGAATCGAAGGGCGCCGCCACCGAACCGCAGCGCGCTTGTAGGTGCGTCGTCGCTCGCTCGTCATGATGCGCGAGTACGAAGTACGCATGACGCGACCTCCTCACGACTCCGACGCTCCTCCCTCGCACTCATCGAATGCGCACTTCCGTGACGTCGCCCGCGCGCGACTCTCGCGGCGTGCGGTCCTCCGCGGGGGCGCCGCGGCAGCGGCTGCCTTGTTCGTCGGCGCGGCGTGCTCCGACGAAGAGACCGCGGGCTCACCGCTCGACGCGGGCACCGACACTGGCGGCCCCAACTTGCCGCGCCCGGATGGGTCCTCGCCGCTCGACGACGCCGAAGTCGCGAAGGACGCCGCTGTCGCCGAGAAGCCGCTCCTCGGGTTTTCCGCGGTGCCGAAGGGGCGCGCCGACGCGCTCGTGGTGCCGGCCGGGTACACGGCGACCGTGCTCTTCCGATTGGGCGATCCTCTCGACTCGACGACCGCGGCGTATGCGAACGACGGAACGGCGACGGACTTCGACCGTCGCGCGGGCGACCATCACGACGGAATGGAGCTCTGCCCGCTCGACGCCACCGGGCAACGCCGCGATCCTCGTGGAAGCGAGCGCGGGCTGTTGGTCATCAATCACGAGAACGTAACCACGTGGGCACTCCACGCGAACGGTGGCACCGCTGGCGCCGTAAGGCCGCGCGAGGAGGTCGATCGCGAGGTCGCCGCGCACGGGCTCTCCGTCGTCGCGGTGCGCAAGGTCGCTGGTCGCTTCGAGATCGACCGAACCTCCTCGTTCAATCGGCGCATCACCGCCGCGACGTCGTTCGAGGTGCGCGGCCCTCTGCGCGGGAACGCGCTCGCGACGACACCGTACTCGCCTGCTGGGACCGAGACGCGCGGCACGATCAACAACTGCGGAACCGGCACCACCCCGTGGGGCACGGTGTTGAGCGGGGAAGAGAACTGGGCAAGCTACGTCTTCCGCGCGACAGGCGACGATCTCGTCCGTTCCACGGTCGATCCGAAGTCGGTCGTCGCGTTGCGACGCTATGCCGCGACAGAGGGCGACGGGCCCTTCAGCAAGCGCTGGGACAGCGGCGGCACGGGGGACATGTACGCGCGCTGGAACGCGACCGTATCGGCCGGCGCCACACCCGACTACCGCAACGTGCTCAACACGTTTGGATACCTCGTCGAGGTGGACCCGTACGCGCCGCGCGCGGCGCTCGTCAAGCGTTCCGCGCTCGGGCGTATGGCGCACGAGGGGGCTGCGTTCCGCGATCCCAAGGCCGGCAAACCGATCGTGGTCTATATGGGCGACGACTCTCGCGACGAGTACATTTACAAGTTCGTCTCGAAGGCGAAATGGTCGGACGCCGATCGTGAGCCGAGCGACCGTATCGCCACGGGCCACAAGTACCTCGACGAGGGCACTCTCTATGCCGCCAAGTTCCTCCCCGACGGCACCGGAACGTGGGAAGAGCTCAGCCTCGCCAACCCGCTCGTCGCAGGCTTCGCGGCCTACGCGTTCGCCGATCTCGCCGACGTGGTCGTGAACCCGCGCCTCGCCGCCGACGCGGCAGGGGCGACGAAGATGGACCGCCCCGAGTGGTGCTCGGTGAACCCGAAGAACAACGAGGTTTACTTCACGCTCACCAACAACTCGCGCCGCACGACCGCGAACACGGATGGTCCGAACCCCCGCGCCTACGACGATGTTCGCGGAGCGGGCGACGCGCAGGTGACCCAGCGTGGCAACGTGCACGGCCACATCCTGCGCCTCGCCGAGATGGGCGACGACCCTGAAGCGCGCACGTTCCGCTGGGACGTGTATCTCTTCGGCGCCGAAGCCACGTCCGAAGCGGCGCGCGTGAACCTCTCCGGCCTGACGGCCGAGAACGACTTCTCGAGCCCCGATGGACTGTGGTTCAGCCCCTACTCGGGTGTTTGCTGGATTCAGACGGACGACGGCGCCTACACCGACGTCACCAACTGCATGATGCTCGCCGGATTGCCCGGTAAGGTGGGCGACGGCACCGCCGCCGCGATCCCTTATGCGACCGACGGCGGCGACGGCGGCGCGCGTACGGTGATGGCGCGCCCGGGTGCGCGGGCGACACCGGCGACCCTCAAGCGGTTCTTGGTCGGCCCCGTTCAATGCGAGATCACCGGCATCGCCGAGACTCCCGACGGGAAAGCGCTCTTCGTCAACATCCAGCACCCGGGAGAAGAGCCCCCCGCGGGCGGCGTGTCGGATCCGACCCGCTTCGCGAGCCATTGGCCCGACGGCGGCGCCGCGCGCCCCCGCTCCGCGACGGTGGTGATTACGAAGGACGACGGCGGCCGCGTCGGGACGTAACGGTCGCGACGCTCAGCAGGCGCGTGCCTCGACGCTCAGCAGGCGCGTGCCTCGCTTGCCGTGCGCCGCGCCGATGCCGGCCCGGCCCCTACCCACGGGTCACCGGGGGGGCGCGGACGACACTCGAGGCCCAGGTACCCAAAGAGACGCGACACGAGGCGAACCGTCAGTTGTACTCGTTTCGTCCTGCCATCACCCACCATCGACGTCGAGCATTGCGCCCGTTATCCACGACGCCGCAGCGCGACCGCCTGCGGGGGAGGTGAAAGGTTCGCCGAGCCCACGGGGTCGCCGGCTCCCTCCGACGCTGACCGTCACGGCGTGCATTGTCCTTGCCACGAGCAGCCAATCGCGCAGACCTCGACCGCGATCGTTCGAGCTCCCTCGCAGGTATATACGGTCTTCGGATCCGCACCGGACAGCACGTTTCCGCAGTAGCGCTTGTCACCCGAGCGCGCGAAGCGGCACGGGTCGTTCGGATCGGGAGGCAGCTCCTCCTTTACGTCGGTGGCCGAAGGCGTCGCGAGCGCCGCGTCGAGCTCGAGCGTGACGCTCCCGAAGGGCTGCGCCCATACCGAGCCTCCGCCCGCGCGTGCCGTGAGGCGAGCCTGACGCGTCGGTTTCCCGGCCTTCGCGGCGGCCCCCCGCTGCTCCCATGCCTCGCGGATGACGCCGCACACCGGGATACCGTCGACCTCGACGCAGGCGCGGTAGCGGTCCTCGTGGACGGCGCTGCCTTGCACCGTGACGCCCATGCTCGCGAGCCACGCGCCGACGTCGAGGCTCGACTCGCCGTCGAGGCGCGTATGCCAATTCGTCGCGCTGACGTTCCCGCCGTCGGAGAACCCGTAATAGGCATTCACACCGACGACGAGCAAGTCGCGCGCGCGGGGCGACTTGCCGCGATAGACCGGGCCGCCAGAGTCGCCAGGGCAGATGCTCGCGTTCTTGGCTCCGAGGCTCTTTCCAGGCGTGAAGAAGTAAGCCGTAGGCAAGCGATCGGGCGGGCTTCGGTCGCTCGTTCGCTTGACGGTCTCGAACGTCTCGGCCTTCGTCGCCGCCGTTTTCAGGCGCGCGCTGGTCGCGCCACCGCCGAGCCCCTTCTCGCAGCCGTAGCCAACGACGGTGACCTCGTCTCCTGGTGCAACGGGACGTAGATCGACGACCGCGGCGCGCAGCGCATCGAAGGCGGCGGACCGCTCGACCTCGATGACGGCAACGTCAGGAGGCGCGGCGGGATCGAGCACCCGCGTCGCGACACGAAGAGATGCCCAGAGGTGAGGAATGTGAAGGCGCTTCACACGCACGGTGACGTCGCGTTCGAATACAGGAGTAACTCCGTCGTTCACGGTGAACGAATCGCCAACGCGGAGTGTGTCGTCGTCCACGCAGTGGGCGGCGAGGAGCACGTGCTGGGGCCCCACCTTCGCTCCGGTGCACGACCCAGACCGCGTGGTGACGCGAAGCGTGCTCGCGAAGTCTCCCTGCTTGGCGACCTTGCCACCGGTGAGATCGTCGTCTCGTGCGGTCGACTCCTCGGTGTCGGCGGCACATCCCGACGCGACCGTAGCGCTCGCGAGCGCCGTCATGAGCGTGAATCGGCCGAAACGGCTCGAGCTTTTCATTTTGGTCTTCCTCGCCAATTTCCGAGAGTCGTGGCTCATCCGATTCGTCACTCGACGACACGAAGGCCGCGCGGTGCCGGACAGCTCGCGACGTTCTTTTTGATGCCGTCGGATTCGTGCAGATCGCGCTTGGTGAAGCCCAGCGTCACGTGGGGAAAGAACGCGGTCGGCTCGAAGTCGGCGCGCGCTCCTCCCTTCGCGACATAGGCGTCCGCGAGGGCACCACGCACGGCGACGAGCTCTGGCGACCCCACGACGAGGAAGAACGTGTGGTCTCGCCCTTTGCTGCCCACGCCCACGCATTGCGGCTCGATGCGCGCGCGCTGGAGGCCCCGCGCGGCGACGATCCGCTCGATTTCGGCCATCGAGAGCTTCTTGCGCAAGACGCCCGTCTCTGCGGGGGTGAGCGTCGTCACGTGCGCCTCGCCCCGGTTCTTTAGTTGGCCCCCGAGAGACCGTTCGACGTCGCGACGGAGGGCCTCGATCGGCGCGAAGGTGACGTTGGCAGCGACGTAGTCACCGTGAGCGATGTACGGCGCAGAAGCGGGCGCAATCGCCTTTTGCGAAAGCGCGAAGCTGCTCGTGCGAAGCGCAGCGCGGGGGTCAGCGGTGATGAGCTCTTCTTCGCTTTCGTCGCCGCTCTCGGGCTCGGCATCGGCCACGCAACCAGCGAGCGCCAGGATGAGGAACGCAGAAGCCCACCGTCGGAGTCGAAGGTTCATGCGCCGCGTCAATGCACGGTGTGCGCCAGGCGCCTACCCTGAGCATTTCCCATCGTGTCGTTCGCTTTCGTGGTCGTGGGCAGGCTCGTGAAGGTCCTCCGGTGGATCGTCTCGGAGGATCGCGCCCTCGCACGACGGCGAACGACCGAGGCACGCTTCGAGGCACACGTCTCTCCGATCGCACGCGCACCTCGGTCGCGAGAGCTCGGCGAGCCAAAGGTGTGGGTGGCGATGAACATCGAGGCTCGCAGGGTCGCCCCGTCAGGTGACAACTCGGCGATGCGCCTGCGAACGGTTTGCGTCTTTCGTCCGCACGCGGGCCACGCACGGTAGGTCTCGCGCTCGCGGGCCGTGGGCGCGCGAGCGCGGCGGCGTGCATCACGCTTCGAGCAGCGCCTCCTCCTCGAAGGAGCTCGAACGTGCGACGTCGGCGAGCGAGAGCGACCT